>JAGAWD010000458.1 GCA_017941585.1 Olsenella sp.
ATCTGCTGGACGGACGTGAAGATCTCGTCGGAAACGTTCGTGCCGTTGAAGGCGCCCGTTGTCCCGAGTCCGCGATCGTTGAACACGAACATGAGCTCCACGGAATGCGCCGCCCCCATGTCCGCATCGCTGCCCGGGTACGACCAGTAGTAGCAGAACGTCTTGTTGAACGCGCTCTGCTCGTCGAGCTGCTGGAGCATGGGGACTCTGAACATGAGCTCGTCTATGAACTCCGTCTCGACAAGTCCCGGCTCCTGGAACCTGCAGACCCGCTGGAATTCCTCGTAGTACTTCTTGTCCTCTTCACTGAGGTAGGGCACTGCGTCGCCCACGGCATTCTGGGCGAAGAGCTTCTGCTCCTCTAAGTTCAGCTGCGGGTCCTCGCCCATGAACAGCCTAGCCTCGTCGGCCGTGCTGCCCGCCATGATGGATATGTGCTTCGCGTAGCCCTTCTTGTACAGCTCGATGGGTGCCTCGGGGAGCACCTCGGTTCCGTAGTAGGGGCAGGACGTGAACTTGCCGACCGCCCCGACGTACGCCTCCTGCAGCGCCTCTTCGCTCAGCGCCATGATGTCGTCCATGGTCTTGCAGCCGGTGTACTCGAGAAGCGCCTTGGTCTTGCCCTGCGCGGCTTCGCAGCCGACCGGGAAGGCCAAGCCGGTCGAGCCGCTCTGGGCGATGACCTTCTGGAAATACCGGTTAGCCTCCTTCATGACCGGCAGGATGGAGACCGAGCCGCCTCCGGCGCTTTGCCCGAAGACGGTTACGTTGTCGGGGTCGCCGCCGAAAGCGGCGATGTTCTCGTGCACCCACCTGAGCGCCATGGCCTGGTCGAGCAGGCCGTTGCAGGGTGCCGTCTTGAAGTTCTCGCCGCCGGGCACCGTCGAGAAGTCCATGAAGCCGTACATGTTCAGGCGATAGTTGATGTTCACCAGAATGATGTCGCTTTGCACCTGGACGAGGTTGGCTCCGCTGTAGCAGCTCTGCGAGCCCGAGCCAGTAACGTACGCCCCGCCGTGGATCCAGACCATCACCGGCTTCTTCTCGGTTTCGTCATCGGCGTTGGCCCAGATGTTCAGGTAGAGGCAGTCTTCGGAGCACAGCTTTTGTATGCAATCCGAATACATCTCTGAGCCGAAAGCGCTCTTTCCGAAAAACTTGGCCTCGAAGACCCGATTGCTCGCGTCCACGTACTCCGGTGCCTTGAAGCGGCGCTCGCCTACGGGCGGCTTCGCGTAGGGGATGCCCAGCCACGACGCGACCCCATTATCCTCGGTCCCGACGAAGGTCCCGTTCACACACTTCACGGCATGGGCCTCGTCGTAACCTCCCTTGATTTCGCTATTCAAGTACTCGTACGACTCGCGATTGATTAGATCCTTGAATTCCCTTTTCATATCACAAGCTCCTCTTGTCGTCTTACCGGACGTAGACCCATTCGCCGCCGATCATCGTGCCCAGAACAGGGGCGTCTGCGATGTGTTCGGGTTCGCATTGCGTTATGTCGTCGCCGAGAACCACGAGGTCGGCCTCCTTGCCGACCGAGATGCTCCCCAGGCGGTCGTCGCACAGAAGCTGGTACGCCTCGTTTATGGTGATCGCCTCGATCATCTGCTCGACCGAGACGCGCTCGTCGGCCCCGTGCAAGGTGCCCGGCTGGCCGGGGTACTGGCGCATCACGCCCTTCTGGATTCCGGTCAGGGGGTATGCCGGGTTCTCGTATTCAAATACAGGCAATCCTCGCTCTGATAATAAAGAGATCCCCCTTCACTGATATCCTCTTCCTGCATGGGACTCTTTCCATTGTAATATGCTTCATATATGCCATCATTTGGCTGATATTCCACCGGTGCTTTCCAGCGAAATTCCCCCACAGGCGGCTTGCCGGTAAACGGGATGCCCTTATAAGCAATGGTGTTTCCCGTCTTCCTGCCTATAAAGGTGCCGTTTATGCACTTTACGGCAAGCGACTTGTCGTAGTTATCTGAGGTGATTTGCTTGTTCTCACCGTAAGCTGCCCTCACCCTTGCTTTCTCCTCGTTCAAAGCCTTCAGCTTCTCTTCGGACAGAGCAGGTGTCAAAAGATTCGCGGTGTCACTCATTGTCTAACCTTTCTTTTGAATGATTGACGGTTGTGGATATCAAAACCTGTTCTCGGAAGTATCGTGCGTACGAGAGATACCTCATTGCTATGCTACGAGCACTTCTTAACTCTCCTTTTCGCGGAGCATATAGTCTGCGAGGCCGTCTATCTCGGTAAGCTTGTCTTCGATGGTGCCGCAGCTGAATCTGTTGTCGGAAACAATGAGCGCTTTGGGGAACGGCTCCCAGTTGAAGGCGTCGATGCCGTAGACCTCGTTGCGGTACAGCTGCAATGCGTCCCCAATGACGTATTTGTGCAAGAGGGTTTGCAGTATCTCCGACAGGTCTTTGTCGACGACGCCTCCGTACATCTCGAGCTCGTCCTCGTTGCCGAGCAGCGTCGCCAGCACGTCGACCGTCCCCGAGCCCAGGCTCTCGAGCAGAGGTTTTTGGCCCCAGTACATGAGGTGCACCTTGTTCCCACCTTCGACGAGCTTCATGGCAGCGCGGTAAGCGTCAAGAGCGATCCTTTGGTCGAGGACTTCCACCTGCGCCTCGACCTCGGACGACAGCGCCGCTTTTTTCTCGATGTATTCCCGTACCGCAGCGGCGCGGCGGGCGTCGAGCTTTTTTTGGATGTTGTTCACCTCCGAAGCCACCAAGTCCTCGTAGCCTTCCGCTCCGACGAAGGAGCGAAACACCAGGACTTCGTCACTCGGGACGCCGACGACGAACTCGATGCCCGCGGCGGCCGACTCCTGGTAGGCGCGATACATGTTGGCGGGGACCAGCCTTCCGTCGAGGAGCGGCGCGCTCATGCCCCAGTTCCGCCAAATCTTTTGAGCCGCCTCTTGCAGGGCCTCCGGTTTCAGCCGCACGAGCTCTTCCATCGTCGCGGTCTGCGTCTCCCTGAGCAGGTCTCTCGTCAAGGCCCTCGGCACATCGGGCGTCTCGTATGGTTCTTCTAGGTTGGCGTTGAACACGAAGGCCCTCTTGAACAGGCCCTTTGCCTGCTCGCTGACCGCGAGCAGGCAGATGCAGGTGGCCCCGGACTCGAACCCGGCCACCGTGATCCGATCGGGGTCGCCCCCGAACGCGGCTATGTTCTCCTTGACCCATTTAAGCGCGGCGATCTGGTCGAGCAGGCCGAGGTTCGGGGCGTCCGGGCACGCCTGGCCGCCGGGAACCTCCGATAAGTCGGCGAAGCCGAAGATGCCCAGGCGGTAGTTGAAGCTCACGAACACGATATCGGGAAACGCTTTCACATAGTTCTCGCCGTCTAGCAATGGGTCGGCAGACCCGCCGAAGGCAAAGCCGCTGTGGTGAAACAGCACGAGAACCGGCTTTCTCTCTTCCGCTTCCCGGGCCGCCACGTAAACGTTCAAGGTGAGGCAGTCCTCGTCCTGCCTGTGGTGCTCCGAAAGCGCCCCTCTGTTTTCGACCTGCATGGCCGAGGCGCCGAAGCTCTTCGCCTCGATGACGGCATCCGATGGGGGAAGCGGTTCGGGTGCCTTCCACCGAAGATCGCCTACCGGCGCTTGCGCATAGGGTATTCCCAGATAGTAAACGACTTTTCCGTCCTTCTCGCCGACGTAGGTTCCGGTTCTCGTCTTCACCGTGCATTCGGCATCGTATTCTCCGAGGACGGGTTGATTCTGCCCGTTGAGCTCCTCGACATCCTTTTCATCAACATTGATTACGTAGCCCGCATCCCCATCGCCGTAAGCTTTGCGGATCCTCCTGATGCGATTCCAGCGGATGACCAAGTTGACCACGAACCCGAGGACGGCAAGGCCGATGACCCACAGGAACTCCTCTTCCGCGTCTTCGATCATACCTGTGCCCAACCACTGGGTGGCAATGAAGTGGCCGGCCAGGAAGACGAGGATGATCGCAACGTAGGCGATAACCCGGTTCCTCGTCGTCTTCTGCACGGCCTCGCTGAAGATCACCTTGTCCATGATCTCCTCCAGCGCGAGGCCGAGGGCGAAGCATGCCACCATGCGCAGAGGCATCGGCCAGCCGGCAAGCTCCGCGATCGCGTAGCCGTAGCCGTAACCCAGCGCCGCGATGAGGGCGACCATGAAGTCGTCGACCGTGAACAGCTTTCTCATGCGTCCACCTCCAACCTCACAACGAACTGCCTGTCGTGGCGGTGGGGGTGCCACCACCACGACAGGCGATGCCTGGCTATCGGCGGCGCCGGTAAGCCGCCGCCTAGCGGACGTAGTACTTGGTCAGGAAGTAGGTCCTCTCCCAGTCGACGATGCTCATGGCGGACTCCTTCTCCGCGCGGATGTCGAACTCGTCGAAGACCATCACCTTCTTGTCCTCGAGGTCGTAGGGCGGCCACTCCTTGGCCTTGCCGTCGGGCGATACGTCGGCGGGGAGCGAGGGGTCGCCGCACTTGGCGAACTGCACCCACATCTTGCGCATGGTCTTGGAGAACGTCGCGTCGAACTGCCTTCCCGTGACGAAGGTCTCCTCCGGGTGGTTGAACAGCTCCGAGAGCTCTATCGCGTGCCCGCTCTTCATCAGCGGCACGGAGGACTCCACCCTGAAGTAGTAGACGTAGGTCTTGCCGCCGCCCTTGACCTGGTTCTCCGCGGTCCTGACGAGCGGCGCGTTGAACCAGTACTGGTCGAGGAAGCGGCTGAGGACCTCGTAGTCCTCGCCCTGGCCGTCCGCGATGTAGCTCTCGGTGAGCGCCCTCTCCTCGTCCGTGAGCTGCGCGAGCTTCTCCGCCTTGCACCCCACGGCCCACGGCGTGAAGAGCTCCGGCCCGATGCCGCCCACGAAGTAGGCGCACTCGTCCTTTGTGCAGCCCTGCATGATGACGAGGTCCTTCGCGGCGCCGCTCTCGTAGGCGGCGTATGGTTCCTTGGGCAGGAACTCGCCGTCGCGCTCGGGCGTCGTGAGGGGCATCGCGGCCGCTTCCGACGCCGCCGCCACGATCTTGTCCGCGTCGAGCCCCATGAGGTCGGCGACGGTCGCGCAGTCGAGGGCCTTCATGATCTTGTCCGTGCACTCGATGGCCTGCTCCGTGGACCGGCAGAACGCGGGCGAGCCGCTCTGCGCGATGACCTTCTGGAAGTACTCGTGGGAGCCCTCCACCAGGGGCAGCAGGGACACGGATCCGCCGCCGGCGGACTGGCCGAAGATGGTCACGTTCTCGGGGTCGCCGCCGAAGGCCGCAATGTTCTCGTGGACCCACTTGAGGGCCGCCATCTGGTCCATGAGACCGAGGTTCTGCGCGTCGGGGTAGTCCGCCCCGTCCGGCAGGTGCGACAGGTGCAGGAAGCCGAGGGCGTTGAGCCGGTATTCGATGGAGACGAGAATGACGTCCGGGTTCTCGTGCACGAAGTTGGTGCCCTCCTCGCGCGGTTCGGCCGTGCTGCCGAGCTCGTAGGCGCCGCCGTGGATCCACACCATGACCGGCTTCTTCCCGTCGCCCCCGTCGGCCTTCCACACGTTCAGGTACAGGCAGTCTTCGCTCTGGGGGTAGAGGGAGCCCATCTGGCCGACGGTGCCCACTTGGCAGGGAATCTTCCCAAAGTAGTACGCCTCGTACACGCCGTTATCGGGCACGACGTCCACCGGCGCCTTCCAGCGCAGGTCGCCTGAGGGCTGTTTGCCGACGAAGGGGATTCCCTTGAAGGCGATAACATCGTCTGCCCTCTTGCCCACGAAGGTGCCGTTCACGCACTTCACCGCGCACGACTCGTCGTAGTTCCCGTCCTCGATCTTGCGGTTCTCGCCGTACAGCGCCTCCATCCGCCTCTTCGCGTCGTCAAACTCGCTCATCTTGCGTTCTCCTTTCGTGCGAAAGCCTTTTCTTTATATGCGCCTCTCGGCGCAAGGTCTTCGTCAAAAGAATCGTCGCTAGTTCATCCTCTGCCCGCCGAAGTACACTTCCGCCGGCTTGTTGTGGCTGAAGCCCTGCGGTTCCGCTGTCAACAGGTCGTTGTCGAACACCAGGAAGTCGGCGTCCTTGCCGGCCTCGATGGAGCCCTTGGCGTCCTCCACACCGAGCTGCTTGGCGCCGTTTATCGTGTAGCCCAGCAGCATCTCCTCGATGCCCATCTTCTCCTCTGCGGGAGGGTACTCTGCAGCGACCCTGTTCCACTCGGGAGCCCTGGTCTCTTCGTTGATCCAGCGGGTCATGCCGACCTCCATGCCCAGGTACGGGCTCCAGGTCATGAAGTCGCCGTAGGATACGTTGTCGGACGACCATGTGACGAGCGCGCCGGAGTCCCACAGCGTCTTGCAGCGGAGCTGCTTGTACGCACGTTCCCCAAGGATCGGTTCGTTCAGCGCGGGGTCGTCGCTGTGCCACCAGGGCGTGAAGTTGGCGATGACGCCGAGCTCGGCGAAGCGGGGCAGGTCGGCGTCGTCCTGGATCTCCAGGTGCGCGCAGGTCACCCTCACGCGGAAGTCGTCGCCGAGCTCTTTGCGGGCAAGCTCCACGGCGTCGAGCACGACGCGCGAGGCGCGCTCGCCGACGCAGTGCGTGTGCAGGTCGAGCCCCATCTCGTTGAGCCTCACGATGACCTCCGCGAGCTCGGGGGCCTCGAGGGTCGTGTAGCCCCTCTCGCCGGTGTCGGCGTAGGGTGTCACCTGCGCCGCGGTCTCGATCTTCATGGTGCCGTCCATGAAGATCTTCAGCGTGTGCACCCTCAGGTGCTCGGTGTCGAACTCGCGGCGGAAGCGCTCCAGCTCCGCCAGGGCCTCGTCCTTCTTCGCGGGGATGCTCAGCACGTAGCAGCCGTCGATGTAGATCGGCAGCCTCCCCTGCCTGTCGTACTCGCGCAGGCGGGCGTAGACCTTCTCGTGGATCTGGTTGTGCATGGGCCAGCCGGCGTCGAAGACGGCGCTCACGCCCGCGCCCTTGCAGTAGTCGATCCAGCGGGTGACGGCGGCGTCGATCTGCTCGTCGGTGATGTCCCACAGGCTGTCGAAGACGAAGACCCAGCTCGCCGACTCGAACGAGTTGCCGGTCAGGTGCCCGTCCTTACGCACGTAGTAGGCGAGCCCCGGCACGGGGTCGGGCGTGTCGTCGGTGATGCCGTGCAGCTCGTAGACCTTCGAGTTCGCCCAGTTGCTGTGGACCTCGCCTTCCAGTAAGACGAGTTCCGCGTCCGGGCAGATTGCGTCGAGCTCGTCCATGAAGATGTCCTCGCCCCTCAGGAACTTCCGCTCCATCAGGAACCGATAGCGCTTTTGTCCCGGATGCTCCCTTATGTAGCCCTCCATGAAGTCGAGGGCGTCCTGCTTGCCGTCCGGCTCGAAGCGCAGGCCCAGGTCGGCGTACTCGAAGCCGACGCTCGTGGTCACGTGCACGTGGCTGTCGATGATGCCGGGCATGACGAACTTCCCGCCGAGGTCCTCGACCTCGCCCTCGAAGTCCGCGAGGCCCGCCTCGTCGCCCACGTAGGCGAACTTGCCGTC
>JAGAWD010000459.1 GCA_017941585.1 Olsenella sp.
CGGTGAGGTTTAGCGTCGCGTGCACACTCCCGACTGTACACTCGGTGGCATTTCGCGTCGAGTGCGCAATTTCGACCGTACACTCGGTGAGGTTTTGCGTCGAGTGTACACTCCCGACCGTACACTCGGTGAGGTTTCGCGTCGAGTGTACACTCCCGACCGTACACACGGTGAGGTTTCGCGTCGAGTGCGCACTTTCGACCGTACACTCGGTGAGGTTTCGCGTCGAGTGCGCACTTTCGACTGTACACTCGGTGGCATTTGCACAGGTGACCCCATCCCCATGGCCACGCCGTCAGCAAACCGATCGAAGCCATCGAAGCGCCCAAAGAACCGCAAGGCAAGGGGACCCGACGTATGTCGGGTCCCCTTGGAGACAGGAAAAAAGTACGAGTGAGAAAGCGGGGCAACAGCAGGCAGTCAGGCGAGAAGTGCGGAGTGCATGCACCGCCCGCGCCGGACTCCTGCGGCCGTGCCCGCAGGTGCATCGCCTACTTCTCGATGACCAGGGTCGGGAACTTCATGTCGCGGTACTTCTTCATCACGTCCTTGTACTCGTCCTGGTGGGCGAAGAAGTTGTCGCGCGTCTTGTTGATCTCATTGAGGTGCTCGGCGCGGGCCTTGTCGTCGTTGCGATCGCGGATGAGGCCGTTCTCGGGATCGATCACGAGCATGGGGCGACCGGTCTCGGGGTTGGTGCCGAGGTCTCCGCCAGCACCGCAGACCGCGCACTCCCACGGGAACTCGATGCCGTCCCAGTGCTTGTCGCCGGGATAGACGAGGCTCGAGTGGCAGTTGGGGCAGACGCCGTCGTTGGGATCGCCCAGCCAGGTGCGCTCCTCGACAGGCGTCTGGATTGCCTTGACGATGTTCTCGCCCATCTTGCGAGCGCGGGGGATCTGGTCGCCGTAGACGAAGACGTTGCCGGGGCGGCCGTCGCGGGTCGCCATGAAGCGGTCAACGACCTGCATGGACTGGGTGAACATGGTCGCCTGGAGGCTCTCGAGGGCGAGCGACTGCCAGTCGTGCATGGAGCCGCCGACGGAGATGAGGCCGGCCACGGTGTGCGGGTTCTCCTTGCGGGCGCCGATGGCGAGAAGGAACGAGAGCTCGTATGCGAGGAAGCGCTGCGCAAGGCGCAGGTAGAGGGAGCTCGGGGTGAGGTCGTAGGTCGGGACGGCGAAGATGATGCCCTGGCAGGACTGCATCTCCTGGATGATCGCGTCGACGTCGTCCTTGTCCTTCAGGACGCAGCCGTGGTACTCCTTCTGGAGACCTGCGGCCATCTTGCCCATCTGCATGGTGCAGCCCTCGCAGCCGGTGCAGGGAAGCATGTCGTAGTCGAAGAGGTTGATGAGCTCGACCTCGCCGCCGGCCTCCTGGACCGCGCACAGGGCCTCCTTCGCGAGCGCCTCGCCGTTGCCACCCTTACGACCAGCACAAACGGCCATAACCTTAAAAGACATATGGGCTCCTCTCCAAGAACCGCCGCATGACGTGTGCGTACGCGAGTGGCGCGGCACACCTTGTTAGCCATATTATCGAATGGAGGAGCGACTCTCTCACCGTATCGGCAAACGAACTTATGCCGCGTTTGAACAGCACCTTCGTGCAGACGGACAATATCCGCCAACGGCATGGGACGACGCTTGCGCGAGGCGGAGTGGTCGAAGGACTCCACGGCACGGCGTCTCGAAGGCCAGGGCGGTACAATCACTTGCGGGCACACTCTCGGCCACGTCGTTCGCCCGGCCGTGGCCCGGCGGCACCGCGCACGAAAGGCAGGCAATGGCCCACCCGCTCCCGACATTTCTCGCATGGCTCTCCTCGCTGCTCGGCCGCGCGGCCGGCGACGAGCGCGTCGTGCGCGAGGCCGAGACCATGTTCGGCGCGTGCAGGATATTCGACACCCACGACGGAGACGGCCTGCCCGTCCGCGTCCTCGAGGTCGAGGGCACGTGGCAGAGCGCCACCTACCTCGACGACGGCTGGAGCGAGCTCGTCTTTCCCTATCATCGCCATTACAATCGCCTCTTCGAGGTGGCCCCCGACGCGCAAGACATCCTCATGCTGGGAGGCGGCGGGTTCTCCTATCCCAAGTATCTCGTGACCCATCATCGGGAGGTGCGCGTGGACGTGGTCGAGATAGACCCCGCCATAACGCGACTGGCCAGCGACTACTTCTATCTCGACAGGATCGAGGAGGAGCATCATGCGCTGCGTGACGGGCGGCTGCGAATCTTCGAGACCGACGCCCGCGCCTTTCTGGAGGGCGACGTCGACGGAGCACGCCCGAGCTATGACGCGATTCTCAACGACTGCTTTTCCGCGGGCATGCCCCTTGCAAGCCTCGCGACCGCCGAGGGCGTGCATGCGATACGAAAGAGGCTCTCTCCTGGCGGCATCTACCTCGCCAACGTCGTCTCGGCGCTCGAGGGCCCGCGCTCGAGGCCCCTGCGCGACGTCTGCGCGGCGCTCGCCGGCGAGTTCGCCAACGTCCGCGTAATCGCCTGCGGGTCGGACGAGCCTCGCCTGCCCGACAACAACGTGGTGGTCGCCCGCGACGCCGCCCTCGGCCTCAGGGGAACGTACCCCCTCTCGAGGGCTTGAGCAACTACGAGGCGTGCCTCGGTCACGTCGTCCACCAGGCGAGGGGACCATGTCTTGTCAAAGTAGTTGAGCTCCGGTCGGCATAATCTTTCAGGCCGTAAGAGCAAAGAAACAGACTGCTTACGGCCCGCACCCCATCTGTTATGATACTGCGCAGCCGTCTCAGAGAGGGAACCAAGATGCCCGAGATCTCGCGCCGTTCGTTCATGGAGCTCGCCACCGGTTTGCTCACCAGCCTCCCCGTGCTCGCGGGCGGACTCGTGCTCGCACCGCGCCAAGCCCACGCCGAGGACGACTATACGCTCCAAGACCAGCTCGCGGGCAAGAAGTCGGAGTATGTGATCATCGACGTCGTGGCACCGTGGGAAGTCGGCGTCATGGCGGTCGACATCACCAAGGGCGAGGAGCGCGACGGCGGACTCATGTACTACCCGCCCGTGGCAGGCGCGCACGTCACCGTCGCCTCGCGCTTCAACGGCAAGACGGCCGAAGGTACCACCAACGAGAACGGCGTGGCTAACATCGACGTTCGCGAGCTCGCGGTGCACGAAGACGGCCAGGACGTCAATAATCTCGACGACTACTACTTCAACGGGTCCATTACCGTGACCCGCGACGGCTACCGCGAGTTCAGGACGGCACTCGTCGTGGTACAGGGTGGCGGAGGCCTCCAGGTGCCTTTCCATCCCCTCGACGCGGACGGTCCCTATCCCTACCAGGCCTCCTTTGACGACTGGGACGCGCTCTATACGAAAAACGAGTTTCCCATGACGCCCAAGAACGTCGAGAAGCACACCATCGGCGCCCAGATGTACGGCCTCCCCGAGGCGGGCGAGGTCACCTTCGAGCTCTGGGTGAAGGGCGAGAAGGCCGCTCGCAAGCGCATGCAGACGACGGCCGGCGAGAAGGTGCAGGTAGGAACGAGGGCCGAGAAGGTCTACGTGCGAACTGAGATGCGAAGGCAGATCGTCGACTACAATTTTGCCACGGGGGAGCCGTACTATGCCGACATACCCTACGACGTGTACGAAGACCGCTCCACCCCAGTCTACGGCCGTCCCGCAAGCGCCAACTTCGAGGGACTCTTCCTCCAGGAGGGCCACAAGGATCAGGTCCCCGAAGGCGCCCAGCTGCAGCTCGTCGTTAAGCAGAAGGGTCACGACCCGTGGGTCGTCTCCTTGGGCGCGACCGCAGAGAAGTGCGTCGGCGACGAACCTGCCGAGGACAACTCCGGCAAGGAGCTCTCCCTCATCAACGCGTCCAACGGAAGCATGGGCACGAATGGCCTCATGTCCACAGGCCAGAAGTGGCCGAACATCATCCCCATCCTGGGCGGCGGTGGCCTGAACTTCTGGTCGCCGACCCTTCCCGTCAACGTCTCGGCCACGCCTACCGGCTTCGTACAGATCACCGCCGACATCCCGATCTGGGGCTACCGCAACGACAAGGGCAACGACGAGCCGCATGGCTGGGGCCACTACTCGCGTCAATCGGTGCAGAAGCAGTTCGACAAGAAGTACGACACCATGACGAAGATGGCGAAGAAGGCTCAGTCGCTTGCTGGATCGCCCGGCAAGATCAAGCAGCTTGACCTCTTCAAGTCCGTCTCCTTCGACATCAACTTCCAGCTGATCGCGCTCGGTAAGTGGAACAAGAAGAAGGGCCTCTTCCAAGGCGAGGCCGCCGCGCAGCTGGTGGCCGGGCTCGACTTCACCCTCACCGAGAACTTCATGGCGGGCCCCGTCCCGGTGCTCATCACCTTTGCGCTCGACGCGACGCTGACCTTCGCCCTCCAGGCCGCCACGTACGTAAACATGGAGAAGAACGAACTGCCCATCAAGGCAGCGACCGATTTCAGCCGCTGGCACTTCGACTTCGAGAACACCGGCTTCACCATGACGTTCAACATCACCCCCACCCTCTCGGTGGGTGTGGGCGTGCGCGGCGTGGCCTCCGTCAGCATCAAGGGCTCCATCACCCTCACGCTCTTCTTCTGCGTGCCCATGGGCACGCAGCCCAAGGGGCTGCCCAGTCCGCACTTCGCCGCCGGCTGGTCCGCCCAGGTCTCGCTCGTCATCGAGCTCTTCCTCTTCACCTTCAACTTCACCCTCTTCGAACAGCCCTTCAACAACTTCTATGACAACTGGAACGGAAAGAACGTGGTCACGCAGGCCGAAAGCGTGCCCCTGCGAACCTTGGCCGACAAGTCGCTGAGCGAGCTGTTGAACACGCTCATGCCCATCACCGACGACATGCTCAAGAAGACCATGGAGGCCACCGTCTCGTCATCTCTCTCCACGCAGGCAAGCGAGGAAGGAGAGGCGTGGCCCATCTCGTACGCCTTCGAGAACGCGACGGTCGCCGAGGTCACCGACGAGCACACGGGCAACACGCACCTCGTCTACGCCTGGGCTACGAACAAGGTGGCCCCGGTCAAGCGGCTCACGGAGGCAGACCTGGCGGAGCTCGAGAAGGCTGCGGCGCAGGAGGCGCCGAAAGCAGATGCCCCAACCGCCGAGTCGCTTGCGGCCACGGTCCTTTCGCAGAAGGAGACGATCGACCCGACTGGCGCCAAGGCCACCGAGGGGGCGTCCGCCTCCACGGATGTGGTGACTGGTTCGCAGAGGGATGTCGCAACGCCGGACGAGCGCGGCAACGCAGATGAGCCGCTTGCCGAGCCCGCTCCCGCTCCAGAA
The DNA here is from genome assembly GCA_017941585.1 of Olsenella sp. Taxonomy (GTDB): domain Bacteria; phylum Actinomycetota; class Coriobacteriia; order Coriobacteriales; family Atopobiaceae; genus Olsenella_J. The sequence goes on from JAGAWD010000459.1 coordinate 5,307, forward strand.
GGCAGCCTCCAGACCCAGGCCGAGGAGCTGCCCGCGGAAAACTCCCCGACAGCGACGGCGCCCGAAGCCTCCTTCCTCGCTACCATGGCTGACGTCGACACGACTGCGCTCGGCGTGGCATCCCTAGGCGTTGCGGGCGGTGTGCGCCCCTCGCAGGACACGCGCCTCTTCGGCACGGATGACAAGCACGTCTTCGGCGCCACACGGGCAAAGGTCATCTCGTTTGGCGTAAACAAGAAGACCAACGAGAACGGTGGCGTATGGCTCTTCCGCCTCGCCTCCGTCGAGGTTGCGGGCGCCATGCGCACGCGCATCATCGGCAACTGCATCGACGGTCCTCGGAAGGGCACCTCGCGTTTGGTCGAGTTTGATACCAGCGCTGCAGGCGTATCTCATGACGAGCTCTATGACTACGACTTCGACGTCGTGGGCGGCTACGAGTGCTTGGAGTCAGCGAATAACTGGGGCAGCACGCGTTCGTGCTTCTATCTGCAGTTTGCCGTAGTGTCGGGAAGGCGCCAGAACCCGACGTCGCCGACGCTCGCCGCATCGGCTACGGACCTCGTCTTCAGCAACGTGCTCTTCCTGGACGCCCTCTCCATCACCTACAACTCTAACCAGCCAAGTTATCTGCAGGAACCTTTCCAAGAGTTCAAGAAGGTCGCTGACGCCGCGCTGGCGTATTACTCCGGTCACGGCTTCTTCGACGCATCCCAGATGCCCCTTACCGTCTCGGGAATGGGCAACAACGTCGTCGGAAAGGATGTCGGGAAGTCGCACAGCATCGCGAGCGTGCAGCTGGAACGCTGCATAGCGGACGGCAGCTGGTGCCTCGACCCGTACGCCTTCGTCGTGACCTTCCTGGACCGCTGCTCGGATACGGAGGAGGGAACGCTCGGCGACTCTGCCGACGTGCGTCTGGGAACCATCCTCTTCAACTGGGTGCTCAACGGCACCCCCGGACCGTCCATGAAGACGCTGAGCGTAGACGGCGTGGGAGACGGTACCGCCTACGAGCAGACGCTCTCGCTCTACCATCACGATACCCACACCATCCCGCTGGGTGGCAATAGCTTCGGCACGGACGAGGTCTTCTACTTCATCGTCATGGTGCGCGGTGCCAACAAGGCCCACTACCGCAGCATGTTCGTGGTACAGTCGACCTACTCGGGCGACCATAGCCACACGGCGGGTGCCGGTGACTACGACCCCTCCATCAGGTTGGTCCCATGCCGGGCGCAGGGCTACTACCTCGCGTCGTATCCGACCGACAAGGCCCAGCTCGACCTGCCTGCCGATCAGCGTGACTATTCTTCGTGGACGCTCCACAAGGTGACCGTCTCGAACACGAGCTACGACGATCCGTGGAACTACAGCGCCAGCCTCGAGTTCACGCCCATCGGCCCGTCTGGGTTCAACGTCATGAGCTTCGCCGTGAATCCCGCAGGCACCTTCCTCTTCTGGCCTCACTCGCGCGACGTCGACGAGGACCGCGTGTGGGATACCAGCGGCAAGGAAGACGTGCAGAAGCGCCCGGCCGTATACCAGATCATGGCCTGCCGCCTGCGCGGCGACCGCTTCGGCGACCCCTTCGTTCTCGCCGACCTTCCCAACGACACCGACGCTCTCGTGGTAGCGGGCACCAATTCGCAGGCCGTTGCCGAGATGCTGCGCACCGTCTACGAGGATACCGGCGAGAAGACTTCGACGGGCAAGCCGCTCTACCACGCCGCCGACATCTACTACACCGCATTGCCTGCCGTGCGTTGCGTGACAGCGACGGCCTGCGAGGCGCCCCGTCCCTTCGTCAGTCCGGGCGGCAAGATCAACTTCCAAGTGGCCGTGAGAAATGACGGCAATACCTATCTCAGTGGCTGCAAGCTCCAGCTTTGCGTGCACAACAAGGACAAGGATACCTATGAGGCCCTCGCGGGCGCATCCGCGACCATCACGTTTGGCAAGGACACCATCGTGGAGTCCGTCTACAACCAAGACGACGGCAAGGGTGGTCTCACGGGCCTCGAGGACGACTACGCGCTTGCTCCTGGTAAGACGAGCGTCTACACCGTGACGGTGACGGTCCCTGCGGATTTGCCCACGGGCGATAAGAAGGTCCTGTTCGTGGCGAGCGATGGTGTGCTGGTCAAGGGACTCTATACCCAGGACGAGGGGGACGATCCCGAGGCCAATGCAGTGGAGTTCCACGTGGAGCCGGGCGACTACAACGTCGTTCAGGTGCGTACCCATGCGGACCAACCCGCATTCCAGCGCCACATGGATTTCATCGGAGTGAGCCAAGCGCAGGCCGGAGGCAAGTACTACCAGGCCACGCTCACGGGAGGCGGAGAGGGCGACTATCCCTCAGGTTCCCCATCCGGGTCCAGTCGCGCTACGTTGCCCGAGACGGGCGACGAAGGAGCCGGTCCCAACCTTGGTCTAGCGGGAGCGGGCCTCGCCGCGCTGAGTGCCGCCGTCGCCACCTACGAGCACCGTCGCGCCGAGAACGAACAGCTCTAGGTCCGGGCGCGGCACGTGAGGGAAGCCCGTCCCAAGCGTGTCGCACGACGATGGGCTCCGTATCAAAATGTGAGTCATCCGCACGTCGACCTAATTGGACGGCTGGCGGGATAGCGTCCGAATTGGGCTATGTCCACCCATATACTCAGACACGCGGTTGTAAGCTATCCCACCGAGGAATCGGCCACGGAGAGTTCTGACACGCGAGGAAGGGAACCTGATGACGAAGAACGTGCGAAGCATGGCAAGACGATATGAGACCGAGTTCGACTCAGCGGACTCCACATCGCGCATTAACGCCTCGGTATGGTGGAGCGAAAACCCCCTTGACACGGTCGTGTCACCCAAGGGGGTCGTTCAGATCGTGCATGGCATGGCCGAGCACATCGAGCGCTACGACGAGTTCGCGCGTTTCCTCGTGGACGCCGGATACCTCGTATGCGGGCACAACCAGATAGGCCACGGCGCCAGCGCGCCCAAGGAGCGATGGGGCTGCCTCCCGGCACGCGGTGGCCGCCAGATTCTCGTCGAGGACGTTCACTCGCTACGAAAGCTCGTGACAAAGAGGGTCCGCAACGGTACGCCTCACTACGTCTTCGGCCACTCCATGGGCAGCTTCATTACCAGAAGCTACATCTCCCGCTATGGCGGCGGACTCGCCGGTGCCATCATCTGCGGCACGGGCTTCGTTCCCGTAGCAACGTCGAGGGCAGGCCGGACGCTCGCGCGGATCATCTCCAGGCTGCGCGGAGAGGACCATAAAAGCGAACTTCTCCACTCCATGGCAGACGGCTCGTACTCCAAGGCTCTAGAGGGCGCCAAGACCGACTTTGACTGGCTCTCCCGCAACGAGGAGAACGTCAAACGCTACATGGCAGACGAGGCCTGCGGCTTCATGTTCTCCGCCGGCGGATACGCCACCCTCACCGACCTCACCGCGGAGGTGTGTACCCTCGAGTGCGCACAGCGCGTCCCCCATCAGCTGCCCCTCCTCTTCATCGCGGGGGCAGAGGACCCAGTGGGAGACATGGGTGAGGGTGTCACGAAGGCCGCCGACCTCGCGCGCCAGGCGGGATCTGCCGATGTGACCTGCAAGATCTACCACGGAATGCGCCACGAGATACTGAACGAGAAGGACCGCCGGCTCGTGTTTGGCGACGTTCTCGCGTGGCTCGACGACCGCACGAAGGTGGCCGACGAGACACGTGCGATCTTCATGCCGGCAAAGACGCCCGAGGAGGCATAGCATGGGTGATAAGTACGTGATAGCCCTCGACCAGGGGACCACCTCCTCGCGCGCGGTGCTCGTCGACCGAACGGGCGCCATGGTCGACTGCGTGCAGAGAGCCTATCAGCAGATATATCCACAGCCAGGTTGGGTGGAGCACAATCCGCAGGAGATTCTCTACTCCCAGCTGGGGGCACTCACCGAGCTCGTGAGCCGACACGCGCTCTCCATCGACAACGTGGCCGCCATCGGCATCGACAACCAGCGTGAGACGACCATCGTCTGGGATCCGACGACGGGCGAGCCAATCGCAAACGCCATCGTATGGCAGTGCCGCCGCACCGCACCCATCATCGAGGAGCTCTGCGGGACCGAGGAGGTGCGCGCATCCATCCAATCAAAGACCGGGCTGCTCCCCGACGCGTACTTCTCGGCCAGCAAGATAAAGTGGCTCCTCGACAACGTCGACGGAGCGCGCGAGCGTGCCGAGGCAGGAGAGCTCCTCTTTGGGACCGTTGACACCTGGCTCGTCTGGGTTCTCACGGGCGGGCTCACCCATGCGACCGACGTCACGAACGCAAGCCGCACCATGCTCTACAACATCCACAAGGGCTGCTGGGACGAAGACCTGCTCTCGCTCTTCGACATCCCGCAGCAGATGATGCCCGAGGTACGCCCCTCCGCATCCTTCTTTGGCGAGACGAGCTACCCAGGCGTGCCCGCAGGCATACCCATCTGTGGCGTCGCAGGCGACCAGCAATCTGCCCTCTTTGGCCAGTGCTGCTTCGAGACGGGGCAGGCGAAGAACACCTACGGAACGGGGTGCTTTCTTCTCATGCACACGGGGGCGGATGCCCCCATCTCTCGCAACAACCTCGTCACTACGATCGTCGCCTCCCCGCCCGAGGTGGGACACACCGAATATGCCCTCGAAGGCAGCGTGTTCGTAGCCGGCGCACTAATCCAGTGGCTGCGAGACGAGATGCACCTCATTCGCAGCGCCGAGGAGACGGAGTACCTGGCGAAAAGCGTTCCCGACGCAGGCGGTGTCACGATCGTCCCCGCGTTCACCGGCCTCGGAGCACCCTACTGGAACCCCGAGGCACGTGGCATCATATGCGGCCTGACCAGGGGGACCACTCCCGCCCATATCGTGCGCGCCGCCCTCGAGGCGCTCGCATTCCAAACGCACGACCTTGTTCGCGCCATGGAGGCCGATGCCGGGATCGCCCTGGGCGAGCTAAACGTGGACGGCGGCGCGTCGAGAAACGACTTCCTCATGCAGTTTCAGGCAGACGTGCTCCGCGCGACAATTAGAAGGCCCAAGAACATCGAGACCACCTCGCTGGGTGCGGCGTTCCTCGCGGGGCTCGCAAGCGGCTACTGGTCAGGAACTGACGAACTCAGGGCATTGCGAAGCACCGATGACGTATTCTCCTCGAACACAACGCGAGATGAGGCGGACGCCTTGGTCGCGGGCTGGAAGGATGCGGTGCGAAGGGCGATGTAGGGGCCTGTGCACCGGCTCCGCCAACGCCCTCGCACGTGCCCGATATATACAAATCGGCTATCCTGTCGTATGATGACGTACTGTTTTCTGTCGTCAGAAGAGGAGGGCCGTTGGAAGAGACACACGGAAGAGGTGCGTTAGACGCCAGCCTCCCACGTATCCCCTCGCCCAACGAGATGGCCACACTTGACGGCGCGGCGCCGATTTCCCAAGGCGGCACGACTCTCGAGGCTGCCGATGCGCCCGATCCGTCCACGGTTCCAGACCCGCTTGCTGCCGCAGAAGTGCCCGACCCGTCCGCGGTTCCAGACCCGCTTGCTGTTGCCGATGCGCCCGACCCGTCCGCGGTTCCAGACCCGCTTGCTGTTGCCGATGCGCCCGATCCGTCCGCTACGGTGGCAACGGAGGGCACCCTTCCCGACCCTGGCACAACCCACCGAGCAGAATCCGTGATGGCCGATGCCGCACCCGTGGCCGATAGCCCAGGAGAGGCGCATGCCCTGACCGCGGCGCCCCCGACCGACCCCTACGTTCCCCAGATTGACTACGAGGTGCCAGAGGCGCTCGGTCCGGCAGAACCCTCGCACGGTACGCTACTCAGGCGCACACTGGCGTTCCTCGCCATCGCCGCGGTCGGAATAGCATTCGCCCTCTTCCTCATCACGAGAGGGTTCGGACTCTTCGCGGGAAGCACGCTGCCCGACGTGAAGGGGTACACGGAGCAAGACGCGAGAAACCTTCTGCAAGACAGCGGTATCCCCTTCTCCATACGTGAGCAGACAACGGAAAACGTGCAGGACGACGGCAAGGTCCTAGCCACCATCCCCACTGCCGGCGAGAGCCTTCTCCCGGGAAGGAGGGTCACCCTCGTGATTGGCAAGGTCGCGACGGAGACCCAGATGGTCCCCGACCTCGTAGGCCTCACCGAATCCGAGGCGCTCAACGCCATCGCCTCCACAAAGTTCTTCCTGAAGGACGACATCACCCACGCCTATTCGGATACCGTCGAGCAGGGCAGGGTCATCGGCCAGGGGCCTTCAGCCGGAAGCGCAAGGCCAAGGGGCACGAAGATCGATCTCGTCATTTCGATGGGCCCCAGGCCAGATGAGAGCGAGACCTCGGACGACCGTGGCTCCCTCACCATCCCCGACGTCAAGGGCATGACGGGGGACGAGGCCTCAGAGCTCCTCCGTGGCATGGGCTTTGCCGTCGAGTACGGAGAGGGGGTGCGGGAGACGACCGCCCCCAACGGGACAGTAGTCATCGTCACGCCAGAGATCGGGGAGACCGTCCAGGAGGGCTCGACCGTTGTCATAAGGACGTCCCTACACGAGAAGAGAGAGACCAACTGAGTCCGCCTTGGGTGGTCACGCGGGAAAGACGTGGCCCCCGCCTCGGCTATGCGGGCGTGAACGACCCCGTCACATAGTCAATCTCGAACCCCTTGGCACAGTTGTAGACCTCTACCTCCTCGTCTAGCACACCGTCGGACGAGCGTGCGTCCACCACGACGCTACGAGGAATCACCTCGCCGTCACGGTAGAGCGGCGTCGCCACATATGCGATGCTCTGGTCAGGATAATCCTTGAGCCACGTGCGGCATGCCGTCTCGACCATGGCCATGCCACCCTGGCCGTCATTGGCGCCCACGTTCTGCATGCGCGTTCCACATATGAGGTTCTCGGCATCGTCCGAGCCACCCAGGGACTTCGCAAGTAGATGGCTCCTGTTCCAAA
>JAGAWD010000460.1 GCA_017941585.1 Olsenella sp.
CGGCCGCCCTCACCGCGCGCCCGATGGCCGGGATCGAGGCCACGCCCGTCCCCCTGGCCGCGGGGGCCGCCCTCGCCCTGGCCGTCATCGTCCTCTCCGTGAGGGCCTCCGCCGTGGACGACCTCGAGGTCGACGCGGACGCGCAGTACGGCGACCAGTCGCTCGCGACGGCCAGGGAGTGGGAGCCCTACGCCCACGCCTCCGCGACGGGGCGGGACGACGACGGCAGGAGGGTCGCCTGGCCGAGGCCCGAGTGGTGCGAGAGGCTCGAGGACGACAACTTCCTCCTCACCGAGGACGTCAGGCTCGCCCTGACGGACAATCCCGCGCGCCGATGGCGTCCCCCCAACCACCACATGTTCGTCATCGCCGGCTCGGGCGCCGGCAAGACCTACAACTTCGTCACGACGAACGTCCTGCAGCTGAACGCCTCCTACGTCTTCACCGACCCGAAGGGGGAGCTCTTCAGCCGCTTCGCTAACCTCCTCGAGAGGCACGGCTACGAGGTGCGCCTCCTGGACCTCAGGCCCGACGAGGAGGCCATCCGCTCCAGCCACGGCTACAACCCCCTGCACTACTGCGAGTCGAACACGCAGGTGGACGACGTGGTGGAGCGCCTCGTCAAGTCGACCAGCTCGCCGGAGAGCTCCGCGAACTCGAACGCCGACTGGTTCACGAACATGGAGAAGCTCGCCTACGGGGCCATCTGGAAGATGGAGCTCTGGTGGTTCGCCAAGAACGGCAACCCCGACGACTACAACGTGCCCAGCGCCTACGACTGGCTCGAGAAGCTGAGGCTCTCCGGCGAGGCCGCGCAGAGCGAGCTCGACCTGGTCTTCTTCGCGACCCGGGCGCAGCACGGCTTCTCGGGGTACCGCGAGTGGGTCACGGAGAGCCTCCTGCAGTCGCGCTGCCACGGCGACGAGTCGCTCCTGCGCAACCAGCCCGAGTGGGAGCCCATCAACAACTACGAGGGCTTCACGTCCATGGCGGGGAGCCCGGAGACCTCCGCCTCCGTGCTCTCGAGCTGCTACAACCGCCTGCGCCCCTTCATGAACTCGGCCGTGCGCGAGGTGCTCACGCGAAGGGACGAGCTCGACCTCGACCAGCTCGGGACCCGCAAGCAGGCACTCTTCATCCTCACGGCGGACTACGGCGGCCCCTACGACTTCCTCGCGTCGATGCTGGCGAGCCAGCTCTTCGCGGTGAACGCCCGCGTGGGCGACAACTCGCCTGGGCACCACCTGCCGATTCCCGTGGTCTGCTACCTCGACGAGATCGCGAACATCGGCGCCCTGCCGCGCCTGCCGCAGCTCTTCGCGACGCTGCGCTCGCGCTGGATCAACCTGGTCGCCATCACGCAGTACTCGCAGCAGCTCAAGCCCCTCTACAGGGAGGGCGCCCGCGGCATCATGGCCAACTCGTCGGTCCTGCTCTACCTCGGCGCGGGCGACTACGAGACCTGCGAGGAGATCTCGAAGATGATCGGCAAGCACACGGTCCACCACAGGGAGCGCTCGATCACGCGCTCCGAGTCGGGCACGTCGACCCAGGAGTCGACGAAGTACACCGAGCGCCCGGTCGTCTCGGCCGACGAGCTCTTCAACATCGCGGGCGACCCGAACCGCATGCTCGCCCACATCGCGCTCAACCGCTGGGTCGAGGGGCGCAAGCCCGACCCGCGCTCCCACCCGCGCTTCTCCGAGATAGGCGGCGAGAACGAGGTCACCGACTTCGTCGCGTGGGCCGACGAGCGCAGGCGCCGCCGCGCCGAGGCGGCCGCGCTGCCGCCCGCGGAGTGGGTGGACGAGGACGGTCGCGCCCACATAGGGGTATCGCCGGGGGATGCCACGTCCCTCGTCATAGAGATGTAGTCCGGCAAGGAAAGGCACGTAGAAAGGGAAAGCAAGATGGAGTTCATTCAGCGTTTCGCACAGGTCGCCGGCGCGGCGATGGTCGTCTACGGCGGCCTCGTCTTCTTCCAGGGCGCGACCGAGATCGCCAAGAACCGCCGCCAGAGGGGCGGGGCCACCACCTCCGAGGAGTGGTGGGCGCTCGTCGAGGGGGTCATCTGGATCGTGTTCGGAGCGGGCGGGTTCCTCTGGACCATGCTCTCGAGCATCCAGGGCTAGCCATGGGCGCGCCTGGAATCGACATGGCGGCACCGCTGGGCGCCGCCATCGGCGGGAGGAGGCGCCGTCGCAGGGCCTGGCCCTACGTCCTCGGCGCCGTCCTCGTCGCGCTCGTCCTCGCCCTGATCGCCCTCTCGCCCGCGCAGGCGAAGACGGGGCACTGGGCGTGGAGCGCGACGGGCAACACCCCGACGACCCACACGGCACGCTTCGTCGACGACGAGACCGGAGAGACGGTCGAGACGATCGTCGTGCCCACGACCTCCTGGGACCTCTACTCCGTGCGCAAGCACTACGCGGACACGCACGGCGGAAGGGGCGCCCCGGAGGGCTACGAGGACAAGGACAACCCCCAGGGCGGCGACGGCACGCAGCAGATGGGGCAGGACGTCTCCGAGGGGGCCGAGAGGGCCAAGCAGGAGGCGGACGCACGCGCGGCAGAGCAGGACAACTCGGGCAAGAAGATCAGCGAGGAGGACCCGACGTTCTCCCTCAGCTTCCAGTTCCTGGCCGACTCCGTGACGAAGATCTGCTACAACCTCGTCTCCGGCATGGTCGACGCCCTCGACTCGCTCTCGACGTTCTTCCTCTCGGTAATCGACACCGGCGCGACGCCGCTCTTCACGGAGGACTTCTCGGGCGGGCGCTTCGGCGAGTTCTACCGGGTGGCGAGCGCGATCGCCTCGCGCGTGGGCGTGCCCTTCGCCACGGCGATGCTGGGCGTCTCGCTCGGCGTGGCCATGGTCAGGGCCTCCGACCAGAGGAGGCGCAACAAGGCCTACGACTGGGCGCACGGCATGCTCATGCTGCTGCTCGCCTTCGCCGTGTCGTGGGCGCTCATCTACCACGCCGTCGACCTCTGCGCCGCGATCTACTGGTGCGGGGTGCAGCTGGTGCGGCTCGTCCAGGCGGCCCTCTCGGCTGCGGGCGTCCAGTCGGCCGGCGCCGCGGGCGCCGGGCAGGCGCTCTCGGACTCGGTGAGGGCCGCCCTCGACGGGCTCACCTACTCGCAGGGCGGCGTCATGTTCGTGGTGCTCGCGCTCGCGCTCGTCTCCACGTGCGTCTGCGCGGGGTGCATGACCTACGTGCTGGGCGTCGCCTTCGTCCGCATGGTGGAGATCTACCTGCGCGCGGCCTTCGCGCCCATCACCATGGCGTTCTTCGTCGGCGAGGCGACCCGCCCGATGGGGTGGCAGTACCTGAAGCGCTTCGGCGCGGTCTGCTTCCAGGCGGGCATCATCATGCTCGCCCTCGCCCTCGGCGGGCTGCTCTTCAGCGTGGCGACGACGGTCGTCACGCCCATGGTCGGCGACGAGGCCGGCGTGGCCGGCGCGCTGCGCGGGCTCATCCCCGCCATCGTGTGCGTCACCTCGATAACGGCGATAGTGCGCAAGTCCGAGGCCGTGGCCAACGGCCTGTTCGGGCTTGCCGGATAGGAGGGGAGATGGAGAGGGAGCTCAACGAGGACCCGATGACCTACGAGACGCGCCCGATCTTCGGCATGTGGTCTAAGCGGCAGACGGCGATAGGGGCCGTGGTCATCGTGGCCACGGCGGCGCTCGCCGCGCTGGCGTGGCGCCTCGGCGCCGACCCCATGTACGTCGGCGGCGCCTGCGCGTTGGCCGGCATCCCGGTCGGCGTCTTCGGCCTCTCGAGGAGGCACGGCCTCCTGCCGGAGGAGTGGATACCTCTCGCCAGGGCCGAGAGGGAGGCACCGC
>JAGAWD010000461.1 GCA_017941585.1 Olsenella sp.
ACAATTACCATGAGAGCGGTGAATGCGACTTCCTGAAGTTTCGACTGCGGCAAAAGAACAACCTCCTGACGTTGAAGCACAGCTGTGTTGTTCAACGCCGGGAGGCATCCGTTTCCAATCTGACCACTGCGATGGGCATCTTAGCGCATCTAGAACGGTGGATCCCAAAACAACCACATTCGGGCGCGACACGACGGACGTGGGGAGACTACGCGACCCCCTCGACGCAGACCCAGTCTGTGCCCTCTTTGGTATGCACGTCGCATTCCGAGAATCCGGCTGCCGAGAAGAGCTCGCGGAACTCGTCGAGGGTGGGAACGTTGAGGTGGTACTTCTCGACGTTGGCAAGAACCTCCTCCGAAAGGCCAGGCCTGCCGTAGACGTCCGCAACGAGAAGGAAGCGCCCGCCGCGCTTGAGCACGCGCCTCACCTCCGCAAGGTTCTCGCGGGGATTGGGCCAAAAGTAGAAGCTCTCTACCGTCGTGACCAGGTCGAAGGTGGCGTCATCAAAAGGAAGGCTCTCGACCGAGGCCTGCACCACGCGGATGCGGCCGCTCTCGATCTCCGGCGCGTTATAGAGGCGGGACTCCTCACACGACACCTCACTGTAGTCGACTCCAGTGACGCGACCACAGCCCTCGCCCATGCGGCACGAGATGCGCCGCAGCGTGGCCCCTCCCCCACACCCGACGTCGAGAACGTTGTCGCTCGAGTCGAAGTCGAGGTAGTCGAGGGCCCAGTCGGTGACATCAGCGTGGCTCTCGTTCATGCGCCTCAGCATCCTGGCCCCATAGTGGCCGGTTGGCTTTGCGGGGTTGCCCTCGTCCGTCACCCTACGTTCGTCTTCGGTCACGTTTCCTCCCAAGACTAGATAACTCGTCCTCTACGAGGATACGCATTTTGCGTCAGATTGGGGAGAGGCACGCGTCTGGCATTCTTCCGCAACCGCATACCGGCATACCAGTCTCCCGCCAAGCGGAAAAGCGCAGTTGGCCGAATCGCACTGACCAAGGATTGCGATGATTTGAAGGAGGCAGGGAGGTGAGCCTGCCAAGTGGGAGAGCGAAAGCCCTCGTAGGCAAGATGCCCTGCAGATAGGCGCAAGAAACAGAGAGCTAACTCCCATGGCCCCCTGCAAACATGTCAGCCCCATACATCCAGACGCGGGGGGAGATACGATGATTCTCTACAAGGACCAGCAAAGGCCGATGGAACAGAGCGAGCTTCTCGGCACTCTCGGGAGGCTCGAGAAGGAGCGCCCGGATGACCTGGCACGCGCAAAGGAACTCTTCACGAACTACGTCGATCCTGCGATATACTACATGCCCCACCCCACCGTTGCCCAAATCAATGCGCTAAACTGCGCCTTTACGGAATGGTGCTTTTTCGACTTCGTACTGGACCCAGACCCCGAGGGCACCCCGCTGGCGGGAGGGTCCGTGCTCGAAGCCGCCGCGGAGAGGGACGACACCCTCAGAAGGCTAGCCGACACCCAGTTCTTCTCAAGCTTCTGGGTAATCGAGCAAGACGCCGAGCACGACCTGTCACTGCTCCGCGAGACCACCACCTGCCAGGACTTCATCGTGCACGACCATATGATGGCGCACCGAAGAAACTGGACCCAGGGGGTCGTCAACGCCAGGATCGCGTCCATTGACGGCATCTGGGAGACGTGCGGAAAATGCCTCTCCCACGACAAGAAGGAATCTGACCCGCTACCCCAAAGCCTCTCGTCGAGCACCATGCCCCGACACGACCGCTCGCGCTTCATAGCCCTCACGCGCGACCTCCAAGGCGTCAACGGAAGATACCTCGAATCCGTGCTGGCAGAGAGCTTCTGGCCACAGCAACCATAGCCACGCCGGCATGGGCGGGCCTCCTAGAGGCAAAAGCGCCGTCCGACCGACCGCATAGGGGAAAATGGAGCGTTTTGCACGTTTTTTATTATCAATAATGGTATTTTAGTCGTGATAATGTGCATCGCATGCCATGACTGACTCGAGGATGACGCCCCATGGATGACAGGTCGAACATGGTCCGAGCCCAAACCGATCGAGATCGGACGAGTTCCGGGCCGCCTCCCAACCTCGCGGGCGGCGCGCGCCCTG
>JAGAWD010000462.1 GCA_017941585.1 Olsenella sp.
ACGAGCGCGCGCACGCTCGGGTCCAGCACGCACCACCCCACGATCAGGTCCAAGTTGGCCACCAGTACGCCGATCACCCCCTGGGCGATGGTGCGCGCCAGTCTCCAGTACCACTCGTTGCCCGTCAGGAACTCACCCATTGCGATCCGCCTTTCCCTTGAGGGACTCCACGTCGTTCCGCAGGACCGCCACCGAGCGCTCAAGCTCGTAGGTGCGCTCGATGAGCTGGTTGTGCTTCGCGACCTTCTCGGCGAGGGCGTCGATCTTGCACTCCATGACGGCGCGGCTCTTGGAGTTGGACATAATCACGCCCACGAGCGTGACCACGCCGGTGATGATTGCGACGACGATGGACTCCAAGTAAGACCGCCTCCCCAGGTGCCGGATCTGACCCTCGGGGCAAGTTTCCGATGGCGTCACAAACCCGGCACAAGACAAGGGCCCGAGGTAACATTCCTCGGGCCCAAGGCGATTGCGTATGCGTAGGATGACTATCGGCTTATGTACTCGGAAAGGTTCCGCGCAACGGGAACGCGCCTTGCGCCGGCTACCGTTTGGTAAATCGCACCAGACGCTTCCTGCCAGACGACAATGCCGTCAATGTTGAGCTCCTCAACGACGTACCATCCGTCGTCAATGTCATGCCCTTTCGTCCTCTCTGCCTTGGTAGCTTCGACGACGTCGGGGCTCTCACCAAGTCCGAGTATCTCGTGGCCGTTGATCATCGCGTATCCGTAGTGCACGAGAAACGCTCGAAAGTCATCCGCGAAGGCGACATTGAGCTCAGCCTCGGCCTTCGTAATCTCGGTTTCTGAGACACCCTTCCCCTTGTAAAGGGAGCTACCTGACTCAACCACGCTAACGATATCGTTCTTGCTCATTGTCACTCCTACACTCCCGCAACGAAGCTCTGCCAGAATGCCTTTCTGACAGCTTCGAACTCGGGTCGGTTGATCTCGCTTGCCTTGCCGGCAATGTTGAGGATAGCCGAATTGCCCTGATGCTCCGCCTCGGTCAACACCGCAAGAGTCGCGTTAGATTTCTGCCCGATGTGGTGGAGCTGATAAGGCTTCACCTTGCCTGCAGCATCAACATACCTCGGTGCAAAGCCGTTTTGCATGAGCTGCCTGTTGGTGACCTCAGTTCCGTCCTTGAGCACGACCTTGAAGTCGAGGTCAATGTCCTTGACGAGAGCGGTTTTCCCATTGACCATCTTCGTAGAGAGCCCGGCGTCTTTGTAGACCTGGTACTCGTCCATGCTGTGCATCTGCTTGATCACGTCCAGCGGGTACTTGGATTCCTTTTGTATGGTCGCTGCCTGGTTCATGGTCAAACCGTTTGCGGTGGCGTTCTTGAGCGCAATCGTCTCGCCGGCCGCGCCAGTGATGGCGCCAGTTATCGCACCCATCTTGTAGCCTTCGCTGGCACCGAGTGCAGCGGCCTTCAAAGTCTCCTCGACGCTGCCCGTCTGCATACCGGTGAAGACGGCAGATGAGGCGCCGCCGATAGCGGCCCCGGACAGCGCCGCCACAGTTCCGCTCTTGGCGGCCACGGCAAAGATCATGCTCGCGGCAGGGGCGCCCGCGCCAGCCGTTACCGCCGATATGGTCACGCAGACAAGGATTACGCCCGTACCAACCGCCACGTTCTGGATGACCTTGTCAAAGGTGTCGTCGTAGTCCTCGAATGCGGTGACGACGGTCTTTCCGCTCTCGTCTACGGTGAAGACGTACCTCTGCCCCTGGAACTGTTCCTCGAGCTCGGCAATCGTGTACCCGAAGTACTTGTTCGCCTGGGAGTTGAACGCCAGCGTGTCGACGTACTCCTGGGAGATGTACACGGCCTCGACCTGCTCGACCAGGAACTCGTCGGAGTCAAGCTCCGCGACCGCGCGCTCGTAGGCCGCGTCCTCGATGTGCCGGAGAAGATCCTCGTCGGAAAGAGACCCGTACTCAAGGGTGGCCGGCTTCACGTCCCCGCTAAGGTCAAGGGAATCGGCGGTGATGCTCTCGTCGTCAATGGCGTAGGCTTCTTGCGCGCCTGTCCGCATCCCAGAGCACCCGGTGCCCATGAGAGCCATAGAGAGGGACAGGACGACGCAGAGGGCGTCTCTGAGCAGCTTCCTCATCACAGCTCATCCCCCTCTTCGTTTTCGCTGACTGGCGCATTCTCAATTGGTGCCTCAGGCTTCTTCCTGCCGCCCCTTACGACGCGCAGGACAGCGACTATGATTGCTGCCGCTAAGAGTGCAATGAAGACGGGCCTGATGGGGAGCGATGACTTCTTCGCGTCTGCCTTTTGAGTTTCCTCAATGCTCGCTGCGTCCTCGCCGGACTCGGCATCGCCGCTCTCGATAGTGGCGGATGCCTGCACGAGCATGCCGTCCTCCGTGACCGTTGCCCCCGCATCGAGCTGTCTTTGCACCTCGGAGATGCTCAGGCCGTTGGCGACCGACGCCTTGAGAAGGTCGTCGTCGCCCACGTAGATGACCTTTGTTGTGGGCTCGTCGTTCGACGAGTTGTTGCGCACGGTAACGGTGTAGATGCCGGGGTCCTTGAACTCCGAGCCGTTTTTGGCCGTCCTGTTGAACCTGACGTCCTCGACAAGACCGTCTCGCGCATCGTTGAGGATCTCCTTCTTGACGCTGATGTCGAGGTAGTTGGAGCCCCCTGTGTCGATGCGGAACCCGCTCTCCGTCACCTGGCCGTTGAAGAGCTCGCCGCCCGTCTCGGTGTCGAAGAGGTAGACGATGGTGTCCCCGTTGCGGACCTTGAAGCTGAAATACACCCGGTAGTTCTCGTAGTGATGCAAGACAGGGTTGTTCATGAACCCGGGCGACTCGATCTCGTAGTCGAGCGCGACCTCATAATCGCCCTCCTCGAACAGCCCGACCTCCGTCTCGGCGCCGACCTTCAGCGCAGGCAGGTAGTCCTTGTACTCCTGCGGCGCCGTCGATGAGTTCTGGTAGTTCGTGTGCCGGACAATCAGCGTGCCGCGACCGAAGTCGCTCTTCGGAACCTGGAAGTACTGGTCGTAGCCGTTCTTGTCCTGCGAGATCTTCTTGGTCCCGTCTCCGTTCAGCGCATCGATATCCTGGTCGAGCACGAACGAGAGCTTCACCTGGTCACCGACGGTCTTGAGGAACGTCGGCGTGTCGCCTTCGACCCTGCCGGTGAAGCCCGAGACCACGAAACGGCCGAGGGTCCACCCGAAATGGGGGTCGCCGTCCTTGATGGCGTTGGAGTCGGAGTACCCGTTGTCCAAGCCGGTGTTGACGACGTCATCGTAATAGTATTTGGTATCGCTGGCACTTTCAGCCAAGGCAAGCGATGGCATGGAAAGTGCGACGGTGAGTGCAGCCGCGCAAATCAAATTCCTGTTCATCAAGATGCTCCTCGATTGCAGACACGAGCATGCCAATCATTCATTCTATCGATAGTCGTTGCCTCTCGTGACAACTGTCAGCTGAGAAGGCCCCATTCGCCCGTAAAGAGAACTGGCAGATGCCGCAAGAGGCATCTGTCAGTAGTACGGTCTTCCGTATGGTTAGGTTGTCTATACTCCCGTAAGATACCCCGCCTGCCCGGCCCGGTCGATCACCATCCGCGCGTAGCCGGCTGCCGAGCTGCTGTACGCCGTTCCGTTCCCGCCCACGAGCCGCGTGCAGTTGTAGAACGTGTACATGCCGCTCACCCCGGAGCTCGGCAGAGCCCATGTCGCATCCGCCAGGATCGTGACCAGACTCGTGCAGCTACCAAACGCGTAGAACAGGTCCCTCAGGCTTGACGGGTCCAGCCCGCAGAGGTCCAGCGCCGCCAGCCCCGTGCAGCCGTTGAAGCAGAACCTCAGCGACTGCAGCCCGCGCACGTTGGCCCAGCCCGTCACGCCCGTGAGCGTCGTGTTGGTGTAGAACCAGTAGTCCATCGA
>JAGAWD010000463.1 GCA_017941585.1 Olsenella sp.
AACCGCGTCGAGTGGATTCGCCCCGGCGCCCTCGGAGCGCAAATTGGCCTCGAGTGGATTCCTTGGAGCGCAAATCGGCGTCGAGTGGATTCGCCAATCGTCCACTCGAGCCGCTTTTGCGCTCCTAGTCGTCCACTCGAGCCACTTTTGCGCTCCGGCCCCTCGCCCAATCGTCCACTCGAGGCACTTTTGCGCTCCGGCCCCTCGCCCAATCGTCCACTCGAGCCACTTTTGCGCTCCGGCCCCCCCTGCCAATCGTCCACTCGAGCCACTTTTGCGCTCCGACCCCCCCTGCCAATCGTTCTCTCGAGGCACTTTTGCGCTCTGGATCCCGGGCCGATCTACGTCTCTGCTCTCAGGTTCCATCGGTCTTTCGAGGCCGTCTTGTGTCATCGGGGAGGGCGTGGCTTGAGCTGCTCGCCAATAGCCTCGAATAGCATAAAGAGTGAATTGGAGATTGAGTTGGAGATTGGGCGGTATCATCAAGGGGCGGCGGAATCGTGGAGGAAAAAGCCGGGGCAAGCTCCTCTGCCCTGACTGGGTCCCCTGGCTGGAGCCCCTGGCCGGAGCCTCTGCCTCTGCTGGGACGAAACTAGCTTGGTCTGACAGCACATTGAATCTGACCTCGGAAGGAATTGGAAGGGGTTGCAACATGAGAGAGACTGGGTTTCGTGAGTTTATTCTTCACGTTCTCGAACAGCACTTCACGCTTGTGCAGGAAGATCTTGGTGCCGACGCGGTCCTGTCGAAGGGCGGCATGACCTTTACGACCGAGGGCTGGAAGATCGACGGAATCGGGCATCTTTGCTTCATGAGGATGAGGGGGTTCTTTGGCTTGATGCGCATGGAGACTGCAGTCATCTCGCCGACGCACGTCGACGCGCCCCTGTTCAACGCCGACTGGGTGAAGGTCCTTGGCAACGAGACGCAGATAGTGGAGATGTATGACACCCAGCTGCAACCGTTGCCGGCCGAGTGCGGGCGCGTGTTCGAGGTCCTCCGCGAGCGCGACGCTGATATCCCCGACGTGCCGAGCAAGGGCGAACGCTGGTACGATAGCATCCTGTACCCCTTCTCCTATCACAAGAAGGGAAAGGGGATAGAAGATCGCCTTTCGACCGCGGCGCAGGACTACCTCGTTTCCTATGTCGATCAGCTGGCAGGCATGGCGGCCTGCGACGAGCGAGAGAAGGCGGCAAAGGTGCGCGCCTTCGCGACGAGGCTGTTCGACGAGGGCGGCCCCGCCGTCGACCAGGTCGTCAAGCTCTTCGGGCGGACGGTGGGCCAACGCCTCATCGTGCGCCACATGTACGGCGCAGACGGCGTCTAGGCATCTTGCGGGCGAATGGCCTTTACCATCGGATATGGGGCTCGGGTGTTACCATCAGACGCGCCGCTTGGGTGCTGCCGTCAGACGTGCCGCTCGAGCGCTTGGTAACGATAGGAGAGGGATGAAAGAATGAATCTTTTTCTCGTGACGTTGGTCGTTGCTCTTGTAGTCAGCAGCATTGGTTTCAAGAAATACGTCTACTTCATCTCGATTGGCTATGGCTTTGCGATAGCGGCAATCGGCGTGGCCCTGCTGATCGCGATGCGCGGCCAGCTGTCGGTTGCGATGGTGTGCGCATGCGGCCTCCTCGTCGTATATGGGTGCAGGCTCGGAGGGTGCCTGGCCCTCCGCGAGCTTCGCAGCTCGAGCTACAACTCGAAGATGAAGACGGAGATCAAGAGTGGCGACGATGTGTCAATGGGCGCAAAGGTCGGCATCTGGGTAAGCGCCGCGCTGCTCTACGCGTGCCAGGCGTCTCCCGTTGCCTTCCGGTTCGCAAACGGCTCTGGCGTCGATGCGCTGTTTGTTGTGGGAATGCTGGTCAGCGTGGTTGGCCTCATCGTAGAGACTGCTGCCGACCTGCAGAAGAGCGCGGCCAAGAAGGCGAACCCGAGGCGGTTCGTCGACACGGGGCTCTACCGCATGGTGCGGTGCCCCAACTACTTCGGCGAGATGCTGTTCTGGACCGGCACCTTCGTCGGAGGCATCACCACCTACGCCGGCGCGCTGCAGTGGGTCGTGGCACTGCTCGGGTACCTGGGCATCATCTACGTCATGTTTAGCGGGGCGAGGCGTCTTGAGATTCGCCAGAACAAGGCGTACGGCGAAGATCCGGAATACCAGCGCTACGTAAAGGGCACCCCCATCATGATTCCCCTGGTCCCCCTCTACAGCGTCGAGAAATACACCTGGCTCGTGGCGTAGCCTAGGCGACGGTTTTTGTCGGTCGCCCGTAGAGATTTGGTCTGACTGGAGCGTCGTCGCTGGTGGTTGGCGTGGTTCAGGGCTTTTGAGGCCGAGGCGGCCGAGGCGGCCTCGCGGGATGCCGTTGACTCGGCTCCACCACGGTGGGTATACTGTGACCGACGGCCAGCCTACGCCTCTTACTAGGCAGCGCCGTTGGTTGTGATTAGGGCCTCAGGTGTGACCGCACCTCGAGGCCCCTCTTCATTCCCGCAGGTGCCTCGGCCTACGTGTGTCGGTGTGGTCCCTTCTCCTGCGCGTCGAGTCCTCGAACTCGATGAGGACCCTGAGGGCCCTGAACAGCTCCGCAATCAAATGCGTCGTCGCAATGATAAGGTCCATGGCAGACTCCTCTCTC
>JAGAWD010000041.1 GCA_017941585.1 Olsenella sp.
GGATTTAACAACGCACTCGAAGCCGTTTTGCGCCGGAGGCGACGCACTCGACCGGGTTTTGCGCCGGAGGCCCTCCACAGATGGATGCACTCGAAGCCGTTTTGCGCCGGAGGCGACGCACTCGACCGTGTTTTGCGCCGGGAACCGCCGGGAAACATCCGCGAAAACGTTTCGAAGAGTCCAAATTACAAGTCAGTTAGCATTCCCCACGCATGGTTTCCCCTTGGTTACTGTAGAGACCTATAGTTTGTGACGACACTTTAGTGTGATAAAGTCACGGGCAACGAATCGTCGTCTCGCTGGGAGGAAACGGGAGTGCAGGCAGCAACACCAAGCGGTTTCAGGGACATACTGCCGACGGAAGCTCTGGCAAGGGAGCGCATCGCGGGCACGGTACGCGAGTGCTTCGCGACGCACGGCTACGAGCCCGTGGAGACGCCTTTGATCGAGATGCGCGGCGCTCTCGAGCGCGGCGGCCGGATTCAGGACTCTCCCTTTCAGCTCTTCGACTCCGATGGTAGCCTACTCATGGTCCGTCCGGACCTGACGCTTCCCATCGCGCGCCTCGTCTCGACGCGCATGCGCTTCGCTGACGGTCCAGTGCGGCTGCGCTACAGCGCCCCCGTCGTGCGTGAGGGGTCCACCCTCAAGGGGCAGCCGCGCCAGTTTACCCAACTTGGCATTGAGCTCTATGGTGCGCAGGGGTCCTCTCCCGAGACGGAGGTGGTCTCGCTCCTCGCAGAGACGTTCACCAAGCTTGGAGTGCCTGCCTGGCGCATCGTGTGCGGATCGGTGTCGCCGCTCATGTCGCTGCTCGACGAGTGCGTGCCCGACGCGGACCTTTGCGAGTCCATCCTTTCGTTTGCGCACCAGTCGGACCTCGTGAGCCTCGACGAGCTCGTCGACGGTGCGGGCCTGCCTGACGCCGTGGCTCGCGCGCTTCATGCCATTACGCGCGCCTCGGGCGATGCGACCGTGATTGACTTCATTGACGGCCTGCTTGCTGATGCCGGTGTCAGCAAGGCCAAGCGCGGAACCGACGAGCTGCGCGCCTTTGCCTCGACCCTCTCCGACTTGGTCGAGAGCGGTCGGATCTCCTTCGACTTCTCGATCATCAACTCGTTCGACTACTACACGGGCGTCATCTTCAAGGGCTACTCGGAAAGGACGACCGCCTCCGTAGCCTCGGGTGGCCGATACGACGCAGTGCTCGCGAACTTTGGATGCCCCGACGTCTCCGCGTGCGGATTTGCACTCTCGCTCGAACGACTGCAGGAGGTGCTGGGCGAGCAGGGCGAGAGCGGCGTTGTGACCTCTGGCGTGCGCGCCGACGAGAGGCCGCTGCGCATCGCCGTGCCCAAGGGCTCGCTCTTCGGCGACTCCGTCCGTCTGCTTACCGAGGCGGGCCTTCCCACGGATGAACTCGGCGACCTTGGTCGCAAGCTCATCGTGCGCGACGGTGACTACGAGTACGTCATCGTACGCGCGCAGGATGCCCCGGCGTTCGTGGCGCATGGTGGCGCCGACTGCGGCATCTGCGGATACGACTCGATCTTCGAGGCGGGCCACGACCTTATCCAGCTGATCGACCTCGGCTTCGGCGGCTGCCGCTTCGTGGTGGCGGAGCCCACGTCCAAGGCGGGTGAGGCGGACGACGCCTACAGCTGGCGCGGCACCGTGCGCGTGGCCACCAAATACCCTCGCATCACCCAGAGCTACTACGACCGAATCGGCCAGCAGGTGGACATAGTCACGCTCCACGGCAACATCGAGCTCGGCCCCATCGTGGGCATGACCGACCGCATCGTGGACATAACGGCGACGGGCACGACGCTCGCCGAGAACAACCTCACCATTGTCGACGACGTGATGGAATGCACCGCGCGGTTCTTCGCGGGACCGGCGGCGTACCGCATAGACGGGCGCATCCGCGCGCTCGCCGGGCGCCTTGCAGACGTCGTGGCCTCGAAGGGATAGGAGATACGATGAGAGAGGTACGCCTCGCCGCGGGCCAGCGGCTCGCACAGTCTGACCTCGAGCGGACTGGCGCACTGCCGCGCGAGATCATGGATGCGGCCGAGCGGATCGTCGACGCCGTCCGCGAGGGGGGAGACGCCGCCGTGCGCGACTTCTGCCTCAAGTTCGACGGTGCCTGCCCCGATGCGTTCCGCGTTCCCGATGAGGTCGTCGCCGGCGCGCTCGACATGGTCGATCCGGAGTTTCTGAGCGCACTTAAGCACGCCCACGCCCAGATCCGCGACTTCCACGAACGCGAGCGCGAGCAGTCGTGGTTCACCACGAGAGACGACGGCACTATTCTCGGCGTCAAGGTAAGCCCGATTCCCTCCGTCGCCGTCTACGTTCCGGGCGGGCGCGCGCAGTATCCCTCCACCGTCCTCATGGATACGGTTCCCGCCAAGGTCGCCGGCGTGCGCCGCGTCGTCATGGTGACCCCGCCCCAGAGGGACGGGTCGCTCTCTGCCTACACGCTCGCCGCCGCGGCCGTCGCCGGGGTGGACGAGGTCTACGCCGTGGGCGGCGCCCAGGCGATAGGCGCCGTGGCCTTTGGCACCGAGTCCATCCCCAGGGTCGCCAAGATCGTGGGGCCGGGCAACGCCTACGTTGCCGCCGCGAAGCGCTACGTCTCGGGCGACGTCGGGATCGACATGGTCGCCGGGCCCTCGGAGGTGTGCGTGCTCGCCGACGCCACGGCCGATCCAGCCGTCGTCGCAGCCGATCTCATGGCACAGGCAGAGCATGACCCCCTCGCCACCTGCTACCTCGTGACCGACGCCCCTGAGCTGGCTGGGCGCGTGCTTGCCGCCGTCGACCTCCTTGCGACTCAGAGCCCGCGCGAGGAGATCACGCGTGCCTCGCTCGAGCACGGTCTCATCGTTGTGGCGACGGAGCTTGGCCAGGCGATCGATGCCGTTAACCTCATCGCGCCCGAGCACCTCGAGCTGCATTGCGAGGGTGCCTTCGACATCCTTGGCAGGATCGAGAACGCCGGAGCCATCTTCGTCGGCCCGTGGAGCTCGGAGCCTCTCGGCGACTACGTCGCCGGCCCCAACCACACACTGCCGACGGGAGGAACCGCGCTCTTCTCGAACCCGCTCGGCGTCTACGACTTCACCAAGCGCTCGAGCGTCATCGCCTACACGCCCGAGGGACTCAGGAAGGACGGCCCGTCCGTCCAGGCCCTCGCCCAGGCCGAGGGCCTCTGGGCCCACGCGCTCTCAGTTGGCATGCGCGAGAAGCTCCTCTCCGAGGGGACCGCAACCTTTGCCAGCATGGAGTCCGCCTGCGAGGGCGCGATGCGGACGGCCTGGCCGCGCGAGCTCGCCGAGCCAGGCGTTCCCAACCTCTCCGGTGCTGAAGGCTAGGGGGTCGCATGTCCCAGTCGATACCAGAAGAGGTGCGGCGGCTCATGCGCCCCTCGGCCGCGGCGCTCGAGCCGTATGACCCGGCCTTCTCCGAGGTACGCGTCAACCTCTCCGCGAACGAGAACACCTATGGCATGCCCGCGGATGTTGCCGCGAACGTGGAAGGCGCGCTCGTGCGCACCGCCACGAACCGCTACCCCGCGCCCCTTGCAGACGAGCTGCGGCGCGAGCTCGCTGCGTGGCACGGTGTCTCACCCGAGCGAGTCATCGTCGGAAACGGGGGAGACGAGCTTCTCTTCAACCTGGTCCTCGCCTTTGGCGGTGCGGGCCACGTTCTCGTGAGCGCACCTCCGACCTTCTCGGTCTATCGTCTCTATGCCGAGCTGGTCGAGACCGAGGTACAGGACGTGCCGCGCGACTCCGAGACGTTCGCGCCGGACGTGGATGCCCTCCTCGAGGCGGCCCGCACGGCGAGCCTCGTGGTCGTCACCTCGCCCAACAATCCCACCGGAGACCTCTTTCCGCTCGAGGCGACTCGCAGGCTCTGTGCGGCCTGCCCGGGCGTCGTCCTCATAGATGAGGCATACATTGAGTTCGCGCATGCGGGTGCCTCCGCCAAGGCGCTTCTCGCAGAGTGCGGAAACCTCGTGGTGCTGCATACCCTCTCTAAGGCCTTCTGCCTCGCCGGTGCGCGCATCGGCTACCTCGTGGGCCCGAGCTCGGTCATGGCGGCCCTCGCCGCCGTGCGCCAGCCCTACTCGGTGAACGTTCTTTCGCAGGCGGCGGCCCTGGCCGTGGTGCGTGGCCGTGCCTCCTTCGAGCCCGTGATCGAGAAGATCAAGGCCGAGCGCGCGCGGCTTCTCGAGGGCTGTCGCGCGCGGGCCGACCGCCGGGTGCGCGCCTGGCCGAGCGAGGCGAACTTCGTGCTCGTGCGAGTTCCGCGCGCCCATGAGGTTCGCGAGCGCCTGCGAGACGAGCACTCCATACTGGTACGCGACTTCTCGAGCGCGCCTGGACTTAAGGACTGCCTGAGAATTACGGTCGGTACACCCGACGAGAACGATGCCGTGCTGGACGCGCTTGCCCAGCTGACGAGAGAGGAGCGTGCGCAATGAGACGTGCGACCGTAACGAGAAGGACGGGCGAGACCGACATCACCGTCACCATCGACCTGGACGGCACCGGTGCCTGCGACATCGAGACGGGGGTCGGCTTCTTCGACCACATGCTGAGCGCGCTCGGCCGCCACTCGCTCTGCGACCTCTCGGTTCACGCGAAGGGAGACACCTGGGTCGACGACCACCACACCGTGGAGGACGTGGGTATCGTGCTCGGCCAGGCGATTCGCCAGGCGCTCGGCGACAAGAGCGGCATCACGCGCTTCTCCGATGCGACCGTCTGCATGGACGAGGCGCTCGTGCTCGCCGCCATCGACGTGTCTGGCCGCGGCGAGCTCTTCTGGGACGTTCCGCTCTCTGCCGAGAAGGTCGGCACCTTCGACACCGAACTCGGCCACGAGTTCTTCGCTGGCCTCGCCCGCGACGCGGGCATCACCCTCCACGTGCGCGAGATCGCGGGCGAGAACGCTCATCACGTCCTCGAGTGCGCCTTCAAGGCGGTCGCGCGGGCCCTGCGACAGGCAGTCTCGCACGATGCGCGCGTGAGCGGTATACCCTCGACGAAAGGGAGCCTCTAATGATCAAGGGAGACATCGTCGTCGTCGACTACCACAAGGGAAACCTGCAAAGCGTGGTTCGCGGGGTGGGCGCCGTGGGCGGAAACGCCTTCGCGTCGGACCGACCTGAGGACATCGCCGCCTCGGAGGCGGTCATCCTGCCGGGCGTTGGAAGCTTCGAGGAGGCCATGGTGTCGCTGAAGCAGACGGGCCAGGCGGACGCAATCGTTGAGGCGATCGGCGTCGGAAAGCCGTTTCTCGGCATCTGCCTCGGCTTGCACGTCCTGTTCGGCCGCGGGACGGAGCATGCCCAGAACTCGTCGTTTGGTGGGACCTGGGTGCCCGGCCTCGGCGTCCTGCGCGGGTCGGTGACGCGCCTCGAGTCAACATCACTCAAGGTGCCGCACGTCGGCTGGGACCAGGCGTACCTCACCGAGCGCGGCCGGCAGTCGCCGCTCTTCGTGGACGTTCCCGACGGTGCGAACCTCTACTTCACCCACTCGTACGCGCTCGCCGACGACGTCGAGGACGACGTCGTAGCGATGCGCACCCACTACGTGCGCAGCTTCGCCTCGGGCGTGTGGCGCGACAACGTCTTCGGCGTGCAGTTCCACCCCGAGAAGTCCTCGCGCGTGGGCATGCAGATTCTGCAGAACTTCGTGAACGTTGCGAGGGGGTAGCTATGATCCTCTTTCCTGCGATAGACCTCGTCGCCGGCCAGGTGGTTCGCCTGAGGCGGGGGGACAGGTCGCAGATGGACGTCTACTCGGAAGACCCGGTCGCCGTGGCCCGCGACTTTGCGGCTCGCGGGGCGAGCTGGATCCATGTGGTGGACCTCTCGGCGACCTTCGGGGAGGACGAGGGCGCCCTCGAGAAGAACCGCCGTGCCCTCTCCGCCATCTGCGAGGTGGAGGGCATCTCGGTCGACGCGGGCGGCGGCGTGCGCGACGTCGCGGCGGTGGAGCGCCTCGTCTCCTGCGGGGTCGAGCGCATCGCCATCGGGACGGCGCTCGTGCGCGACCCCGACTTTGCCAAGGCGGTGGCGCGCGACTACCCGGAGCACGTGGTGGCCGACGTCGCGGCAAAGGCAGGCAAGGTGAGGGTCAATGGCTGGCGAGAGGGGGAGGGCCTCACGGCGGACGACCTCGTGGGAAGCCTGGCGTCGCTCGGCTTCAGGCACCTCGTGTTTACCGACGTTGCGCGAGATGGCATGCAGACGGGAATCGACGTGGACGGCTATCGTCACATTGCCGAGGTCGCGGGGTTTCCCGTCGTCGCGTCGGGCGGAATCGCGAGTCTTGCGGACATTCGTGCCCTCGCCGACGCCGGCCCCGACGTGATTGAGGGGGCCATCACGGGACGAGCCCTCTACGAGGGGAACTTCACCCTGGAGGAGGCGCTTGCCGTCGCCTCGTGAGACTGCGCCGCAACCCAGGTGGGTGGATGAAGGGAAGGAGCCACCATGCTTACGAAACGAGTCATACCGTGCCTCGACGTCAAAGACGGCCGTGTGGTCAAGGGCGTGAACTTCGTCGACCTCGTCGACGCGGGCGACCCGGTTGAGCTGGCAAGTGCCTATGACGCCTGTGGTGCTGACGAGGTGATC
This sequence comes from Olsenella sp., assembly GCA_017941585.1. Classification (GTDB taxonomy): domain Bacteria; phylum Actinomycetota; class Coriobacteriia; order Coriobacteriales; family Atopobiaceae; genus Olsenella_J. The sequence continues at coordinate 6,665 of JAGAWD010000041.1, forward strand.
TTTCTCGACATCACCGCCACCTCCGATGACCGCTCGACCACGATAGAGCTCGCCTCTCGCGCCGCCGAGGAGTTGCGCATTCCCTACACCGTGGGAGGGGGCTTCCGCGACGTGGCGGGCATGCGTCAGATGATCGCCGTCGGAGCGGACAAGGTCTCCGTCAACTCCGCCGCGGTCAAGAACCCAGACCTCATCACCCAGGCCGCCTCTGCCTTTGGCAGCCAGGCCGTCATCTGTGCGATCGACGCCCGGCAGGTCGGCACGGGCGACAGGTGGGAGGTCTACACGGCGGGCGGACGCACGCCGACTGGGATAGACGCGGTGGAGTGGGCCGAGGAGGTTGCGCGCAGGGGAGCCGGCGAGATCCTGCTCACCAGCATGGATCGCGACGGCACTAAGGATGGCTTCGACATCGCGCTCACCCGCGCCGTTGCCCGCGCCGTTTCCATACCCGTCATCGCGTCGGGCGGCGTCGGGAAGCTCGAGCATTTTGCGGAGGGAATTCTCGAGGGCGAGGCGGACGCCGTTCTCGCGGCGAGCGTCTTCCACTTCGGGACCTATTCGATCCGCGAGGTGAAGGAGTATATGGCCGCGCAGGGGATCCCCGTCCGCCTCGACTTCTAGGAGGCCTCCGCCGCCTTTCGGGTTTTGAGGGGTGTATGTCAGCCGTGCTGCGATCTGCTGTCGATTAACGTGGGGATCGCGTGGCGGAGTTCATTGCTGGCTGTATCGGAGCGCAAAGCCGCTGCGAGAGACTCCTGTGGAGCGCAAAAGTGCCTCGAGTGGACGATTGGCAAGGGGGCCGGAGCGCAAAAGTGCCTCGAGTGGACGATTGGCAAGGGGGCCGGAGCGCAAAAGTACCTCGAGTGGACGATTGGGAGCGCAAAAGCGGCTCGAGTGGACGAATGGCGAATCCACTCGACGCCGATTTGCGCTCCGGGGAATCCACTCGACCGTATTTTGCGCTCCGAGGAGGCCGCGACGAATCCACTCGACCGCATTTTGCGCTCCAAGGAGGCCGCGACGAATCCACTCGACGCCGATTTGCGCTCCGAGGGTGCCGAGGCGAATCCACTCGACGTGGATCCGCACCTGCGATTCCTCGGACTTGGGCGACGTGTGGAAAATGATTTCCTCCCTCGTCTTTCCTGTTTTGATGGTGCCTCGCCGATGGCAAGGTGGCCTCGCGCGCAATGCGCTACTGTCTTTTCGAACCTATCGAAATCGCGTGCCCGCGCGTGCGGGCTTGGGGGTTAGTGTGGACGTAATTGAGCTTGACAGCGAGCAGTTCGACAAAGAGGCAACTGAGCTGGGGGTGTACCTTCCCCTTGAGCAGACCGACCCGTGGTATCGCTACCAGGCGACGGTGGAAGGTCGTTCACCGTGGGCTGCCCTCCGGTTCGATCGCGATGGCAGCCCTGTCGCTTTCGTTCGTCTCACGGCGTATGCCATGAGCAAGTACCATTTCCTGCGCGCGGCTCACGGCCCCGTGTGGGTGGGCGAGCGTAATGATGAGGACGAGGCTGAGCTCCTCGACACCCTGCGCGCCTTCGTGAAGGAGCGCGACCACGACCAGGTCTTCGTGCGCCTTGCCGTCGCCGGCGAGCATGACTCCTGCAGGAAGTGCTTCTCGTCCCTTCCCTACGACCGCACCGTTGTCATCGACGTGACGGGCGGCGACGAGGAGATCCTTTCGCGCATGAAGCCCCGCGGTCGCCGCGACGTGCGCAAGTCGCTGCGTGAGGCGCCCGTGGAGTGCGCAGACGAGACAGAGCGCGCGACGGAGTCCTTCTCCGAGTACTACGAAATCATGGTCGACACGGCAAAGAGGGACGGATTCGTGCCGGCACCCGAGTCCGACTATCAGGACATGATTCGCGTTCTGGGGCCCGAGCACTGTCGCGTGTATGCCGGCCGCACCCCCGAGGGCGTGGTCGACACGTGGTCGATCGTCACCATCCAGGGAAACCGTGCCACGCGCTACTACGCCGCCTCGCGCAGCGAGTCCATGCGCATGCATGTGACCGACAAGCTCGTCTACTTCGAGTGCTGTGACCTCGGCGCCTTTAACGACGGCCAGGTGAGCGAGTACGACCTGATGGGCGTCGGCAGCGACTTTGCTCCAGAGCTGATGGGGCTGAACGAGTTCAAGACCAAGTTCACCAAGAGCGAGCCGGCCGAGGTCGCGCCCGATCGCGACCTTCCGGTGAAGTCCATTGCCTACAAGGCACTGGCCACAGCATATGGCCTCGCCAAGCATGGCAACTAAGGGGCGACGCATGACGAGAAGTGATGA
>JAGAWD010000464.1 GCA_017941585.1 Olsenella sp.
CGGTGGCACGACACATAATGAAACATGGTTGTTAGTCCGGCGCGGCCATGCCGAATCCGTTGACGTCCTGCACCACGGCAGCTCCCGGTTTCCGAAGCCGTGGTGAGGCCATCATAGGGAGTTGCTGTAAATAATGTCCGGGGCAATTAGTACCCTCTAATCAAGCCAGTCCGAGGGCGCATACGTGCGCCTGGACATGCTGGATGTCGCTTGCCTCTGCATGGCGAGGGGATGGTCGGGCGTGGGCAGACTGTGCGACAAGACATTGGACTCCCCAGCATCGAGGTCCATCTAGATCCCGGGCGCGATGGTTCGGCCCCGGACACAGACCACAGGACACCCGATTGCCCTCCCATGCCTCTGGGGACCAAAACAAGACGTCAATGAGATACCGGCCCGTGGCGATTCTGTGACACGGATACCGCGGGATACCTACAGATACTTCGACACCTCCGCTCCCAGCGTCGATACCCCCGTGCGGCATATAAACGCCTCATCCGCGGTCACGCGAGTCCCCTCTGGGGCATGCGCGTCCACGGCAGTCCACCTGATTGACGGAGGCGCACATGGCCCACCAGAGATACACGTTCGGATTCACCGGGGAGAGCTCCCACCCCCTCGGCGAGGAACGCTTCTCCCCGCAAAACGAGGCTGACTACGAGAGGCTCGCGCGCATCGCCGCCGCAGAGGCAGCGGGGATGGACCTGCTGCTCGACGTGCGCGACATCGAGCTCTACGCCCATGTCTCCCGGAAGACCGTTTATCGCCTGGTGAGGCGCGGGGTCCTCACGGAGAAGCGCATCGGCCGAAACATCCGCATCAGCAAGCGCGCCCTCGACTCCATGCTGTCCCAGGAGATCGGAGGGTAGCGCCATGCTCGACCTGAAGCCCGCAGCCCTCCTCGCTCAGCCCGTCACGACCGACCAGGTACGGCCAGCCACCGCAGCTCAAACACACCCGGCTGGTGACATCGAGACGGCGCTTCGGCGGCTGGTCGAATCCACCGCAAGGTAGGAGGAGACAGTCATGATCGACGAGGAAAAGAGCACCCAACTCAACCCCATCTACGTCTGGGCAATTGCCGAGGAGTACTTCACCATCACGCAGACCTGCCAGCTCCTGCGCGTCAGCGTGAACAGGATCAGGTCATACATCGATCGGGACGAGGACCCCATGCCGTTCCGCTGCTTCCCAGGGCAGACGAAGGGCTACTTCATCCACAAGGACGACCTGCGCGAGTGGCTCATGCGGAACACGGTGATGGTGCACGACGAGAAGGCCAATCATGGCTCGCAGAGAACGAGACGGTAAGAGCAGGGCGGCCGAGTTCGTGAAGGTCTACCGCTTCATGACCGAGGGGATGGGACTCACGGGGACGTCGCTGCTCGTCTACGCGCGCATATTCGGCTTCTGCAAGGACACCGGAGGGTCCTTCTGGGAGAGCCGCAGGGGCACGGCGGAGTTCCTCGGCATCAGCGAGCGCCAGGTGAACCGCGTCATCGCCGGCCTCGAATCTCACGGGCTCATCGAGTGCCTCGGCGAGTGGCGGCTCCCGAACGGCCGCATCACGAAGCGCTACGAGGTGACAGAGGAGCCCGTGAAGAGGGCCCTGAGGACCGTCGCCAAGCGCCACGACCCGTCGCTCTTCGACCCATGACGGCTCGTCACCCGAGGAGACGCCACGGATGACACGGTGTCACCCGATGGCCGCAGGACCCCTGTCAGCGTGACACCCACCCCATGACGCGGTGTCACCCAATAAGAAAGGAAGGATAGGCAAATGGAGATAGGAAAGGAACGCGCGGGCGCTGGCGCGCGAGAGGACGGCGTGGGTATGCTCACACCGGAGGACGCGAGGGAGCTCGGGCTCGGCCCCGAGGCGCCTGAGCCCTATCTGTGCCCACACTGCGGGAAGCCCCTGGAGAGACTCGGCATCAGCGTGGGGGGAAGAGTCCTCTGGGTCTCGCACGAGCCGTGCGGGTGCCCGGGCGAGCTCGAGGCGGCGGAGAGGGAGGCGGCGCTCAAGGCGTCGCAGGACGAGGAGGAGCGAAGGGCGCGCATAGCGAAGGCGGGCGTAAAGAGGCGCTACTACGACGCGGTCATGACCGACCCTACCTGCGAGGCATTCGTGAAGTCGTACGTGCCCCGCAGGGGCATGGGCCTCTTCATCCACGGGCCAGTGGGCACTGGGAAGACCTACAACGCCTCGGCGGTGACCTCGGCCCTCGCGCTTGCGGGAAGGGGCGTCGTGATGACGTCGGCCCTGAGGATCCTCTCAGACGTCAGGGACACCTTCGACACAGGGGCGTCGGCGAAGAGGGAGCTGGAGCGCTACCTCAGCTGCGAGGCCCTCGTCCTCGACGACCTCGGCAAGGAGTCCGCGAGCAGGTGGTCAGTGATGACGCTTTACGACCTCGTGAACACCCGGTACGAAGCGATGCTCACGACGATCTACACCTCCCAGTACTCGCTCCCAGCCCTCCAGGAGAGGCTCTCGCGGGCACACGAGACCGAGACCGCCAAGGCCATCGTCTCGAGAATCAGGGAGACATGCCTCGAGGTGAGACTCTACGGCTTCGACCTGAGGACCCCGCCCACGACGCCAGCCCGGAAGATGCCCACGGACGTCGGCAGGCGCGGCGAGTTGGGGAGGTTTGGTGACGCGGATACCGCCAGATAGCTGCTGATACTTTGCCCCGTGCGACCCCGAGTGACCGAATGGGGCCACTGGTACAAACGACGTCGGGCGGGCCGCGCACGGCGTCCAGCATACGAGAGGGAACAGCAGCCGGGGGACCCGGCCCGCTGCCCAGGCGCGGCCTCCCAAGGGAGATGACTCGGACCAGGGAGGCCGCGCATGGCAGAGGACTTCGGCGACGAGGCTGGGCAGAAGCTCGTCGACTGGGCGACCCGCGTCGCCATGTACCAGGTGCGCATAGGAGGCCCCTCGTCGGGCGAGCGCGCCATGCGCGAGGCCGCCGAGCAGCTGACCCGGGCGCTCGAGGCGGCGCGCGACAGCCTGCGCGACCCCGAGTCGGCCGAGGTCCGCACCGACGTGCCGGCGCTGCCAGAGTGGGCGAAGCTCGACCTCGCCGAGTTCCAGGCGATGGAGGGCTACGACGAGATCCGCTCGGCGATCGACGCGAAGCTCACGTCGGCCTCCCTCGAGCACGCCCTCTACGAGGAGGGCGGCCGCGCCTACCTGCTCTTCCGCTCCCAGGACGCACCGCGCGTCGCCGACTGCTTCGACTCGCTCGCCACACAGGCCCGCGAGGCGGCGGACCGCGCGGCCGAGCGCGTCCGCGAGCAGGCACGAGAGATCGACCACGGCGACCGCGACCGGGAGCCGCTCGAGCAGCGGGCCCAGCGGGCGCGCGAGTCGGCCGAGGCCATCTCCGGTGCAGAGGCGCCCGAGCGAGACCTCGGGCGCGGTGCCCAGCGCCGCGAGGAGCGCTCCAAGTGAGCCGCCCGTACGCGGGCATGGGCGTCGCCGCCGCCGGCTCGGCGGCGGCCTTCTGGGCGACCGACCTCTACGCGTCGAACCTCGCGTCGCTTCCCGGCGAGGCCGTCACCAACCTGTCGGCAGCGCTCTCCACGCTTCCCTCCTACATAGCCAGCCATGGCCCGCTCCCGACGGCGGCGCCACTCGCGCTCGCGTGTGGGCTTGCCGCGGGCTGCGGCGTGTGGGTCGCCTGGGCCAACATGGTGGCGAGGCGCGGCAACTACCGCTCCGGCGAGGAGCACGGCAGCGCCCGCTGGGCCACGCCCAGGGAGCTGAGGCGCCTCTCCGACGAGGCGAGCCCCGACGACAACATCCTGCTCACCCAGAACGTCCGCCTCGCCATGTCGCGCGACGACCACGACCCGCGTTGGGAGCGCAACCGCAACGTCGTGGTGATAGGCGGCTCGGGCTCGGGCAAGACCCGCACCTACGTCGAGCCCAACCTCATGCAGATGAACGCGAGCTACCTCGTGACCGACCCCAAGGGAACGACCGTCCGCCGGCTCGGCGCGATGCTCGCCGCCCACGGCTACGACGTGCGCACCCTCAACACCGTCGACTTCTCGCTCTCCATGCGCTACAACCCGCTCGCCTACGTCCGCACGCAGCAGGACGTGCTCGAGCTCGTCGAGTGCCTCATCGTGAACACCACCCCCAAGGGGAAGTCGGCCAACGACCCCTTCTGGGAGAACTCGGAGCGCCTGCTCTACTGCGCGCTCATCGGCTACCTCACCTACCACTGCCCGCCCGAGGACCGGACGCTGCCCGGCCTCATGACGCTGCTGTCGCTCGCGGAGGCCCGCGACGAGGACGAGTCGTTCATGAGCCCGCTCGACGTGCTCTTCCGGGAGCTCGAGACCGGGTGCCGCTGCGTCGCCGCGCCTGGGGGTGCCGGAGGCGACGGCCGCTCCATGGGAGGGGCCCGGGAGTCTGTGCGCTGGGTGCCCTGGTGCGACCCCGCCACCCCCGACTCCGACTACGCGCTCGGCCGCTACCGCGCGTTCAAGGCGGCGGCGGGCAAGACCCTCAAGTCCATCATCATCTCGTGCAACGCGCGCCTGTCGGCCCTGGCCTCCGAGGAGCTCAAGGGCATCCTCTCGGCCGACGACATGCGCCTCGACACGCTCGGCGACCCCGGGCAGAGGGCCGCGATCTTCGCCACCACCTCCGACACCAACGCCACCTACTCGTTCCTGCTCGCCATGCTCATGTGGCAGGCGGGAAACGTCCTCTGCGAGCGGGCGCTCACGGAGTGGGGCGGCGAGCTGCCGACGCCGGTGCACCTCGTGCTCGACGAGTTCGCCAACATAGGGCGCCTCCCCGACTTCGAGCGGACCATCGCCGTCGTGCGCTCCCGCAACATCGGCGTCTCGGTCGTGCTGCAGTCGCTCGCCCAGCTCAAGAGCGCCTACGGCGACGACGCGGAGACCATCCTCGACTGCTGCGACACCACGCTCTTCCTGGGCGGAAAGTCCGGCTCCACAAACAAGGGGATCTCGGAGGCCGTCGGCAAGGAGACCGTCTCCACCCGCACCCACAACGAGACCCGGGGCGCGTCCCCGAGCTCGTCCTCCAACTACCAGACCACCGAGCGCGACCTCATCCAGGCCGCCGAGGTGGGAAGGCTCGACCGACGCCGCGCCATCGTGCTCATCGC
>JAGAWD010000465.1 GCA_017941585.1 Olsenella sp.
AGAGCTCTCCTGCACGGCGCGAAGTGTCCGAGCGGCAATTCCGCCGTCCACGATAAGGTACCGCCCGGCGTTGCATAACGTCAGGCGGTACCTTTGTCAGCGATTATCGAGCCCTTCGAATCTTATGGTATCGGCCCCTCCTCCGCCACCCCATGGGAGACGATCGGCTGAGGCCGCGCGCGCGTTTCATTGTACATAGGGTGGTGCGGGTTCGAGCGACCCGTTGCATTAGTTCCGACCAGACACGAAGCCTAGCCATTCAGGCGCAAGAGCCCATCTCGCTCGTTCGCCATTGCGACCATGTCCATTTTTCCTCCCGCATTGAGGGGGAAGCGCTCGCGGTACTTGAACAGCGTCGGCAGAACGGCCAGGCCCGCCTCCCTGCACCCCTGCAGTATTCGAGCGCACGCTCCGGGGATGTCGTCCGGCTCCTCGCTCATCGAAAAATGCACGGACAGCTCCTCTACCCCATCGATCGTCATCTTCAGAGCCTTGCTCCTGACAACCCCGGGCATCTCGTTAACCACGCGCTCGACCTCGAAGGGGTAGACGTGGGCCCCAGACTTGTCCGTAAACCTCTCCTTCTCTCGGCAGCATACGACGACCTCCCCCCTTGGGGTTATGTAGCCAACGTCGCCCGACCTGGCCCACCTGAGATTGCGCTCGTCGACGAAGTAGAAGCCCTTTGTGGCAGCCTTGTTCATGAAGTAGTTCTGCATGTTTGCGGAAGAGACGCAGCAGATCTCGCCGAGCTCGCCGTAGTCGCACTCGCGGTCGCCCTCGACGTCGAATACCGAGATCAGCACGTGGTTAAGCGCGAACCCCGCAGAGCTGAAAAGCTCCTTCTTCCGCCCCTGCGTCATCGTGACCAGAGAGTTGCACTCCGACAGGCCGTAGCCGTTGTCGGGAACCTCGTGGCATCCGTTCTCCTCCAGATAGGATTTCAGTATTTCCATCTCGGTCTGGTAGATGGGCTCGCCCGCCGTTACCATGCTGTGCAAAAACGACAGGTCCATACCCTCTGGCGCCGCATCCGGAAGGGTGAGCCAGGTGGACTTCGGGGCCAGCACGATGTTCGGCCTATCGTTCTCGAGCACATCGACGAACGCGTCCTGCGAAAGCTCGAGCCTTTGGACGACGGTGATCCCAAGAGCCAAGGGGGTGAGCAGCGACAGGGAGATTCCGGTCGCCACGTACGGCGGGAACAGGGAGAACAGCCGGTCGCCGCGCTGCCAGCCGCATTCCGTGTCGGCAAAGATCTTCATGAGCGCCACCTGGGTGATGTTCGTGTGAACGATGCACTTGGGCAGTCCGGTGGAGCCCGATGTGGCCATGATGTTCAGCGGGTAATAGCCGTCCGTCATCTCCGGGGCATCCGCCTTGGGGCCCGCCATGAAGTTCTTCCATCTGGAGATGTTGGAATGCCTCGGGGGGACGTACTCGCCGTCTCCGGTTCCCCGCTCGTACTCTTTCGGAATGACGACAACGTAATCGAGGGCGTCGACGCACCTCATTTCCGAGAAGTGCACGAAGTGCTTGTCCATCACGAAGAACATCGCTATGTCGGTGATGCCCAGCAAGGCCTCCACCACGTCCTCGCGCACCCGCGTGGTCAGTGACAACGCGCACACCCCGATCTTGGATATCGCAAGCAGGAAGGCGGTGATGTGGGGAGAGCCGTCGAACATCGTGAGGACATGCATCCCCGGGCGGATGCCGACGCTCCAAAGCCTGTCGGCTATAGCGTCCGCCTCGGCGAAGAGCTCTCCATACGTCACGTCGACCCCGTCGTAGCGGACGGCCACTGCATCCGGTTCGTTATGGTCCTTGACGTAACGGTAGACGGTTACGTTGCAGTCCTCCTCGGCCAGCAGATAGTCGTGGGATCTTTCCCCCTCGAGAAAGGGGAAGGAGGGCTTGTCCTTCGTCGCCGCCGTGTACATTATGCCTCTGCCCCGAACTCATCCATCGAGACCGCTCCCTCCGTGCTGGAGGAAAGCACGTAGCTTCTCACGCGCCCGCCTGAGGTCGGGATTTCGTCCCATCTCTTGACGAAGAAGTGCCCCGTGCGGTACATGCCGTCGGCCATCAGCCTCTCTCTCAATCGCGCGATTCCCGACTCGTTTGGGTCCCCCTCGGTATAGTGGATGTAGACCCCGTCGAGATGGGCGACTATGTAGGCACTCGCGAAGCAGGGGCAGGACTCGACGGCCTTCCTTATCTCGAAGAAATAACGCGTGTTGCCGCCCTCGTCCTTGTAGCGCTCCTCCACCCTGCCCAGAATCCTGAGGTTCCCGCGTGCGTCGAGGCATCCCAAATCGCCCGTGCGGTCGTAGGTTTTGCCGTCAGCGCCCGTGAAGAGGCGCTCGTTCGTAGCCTCCTCGTCTTTGAAGTAGCCGTCCATCATGCAGGGCGCCGAGTACACGATCTCGCCGGGACACCCCGCATCCACGTCTTGCAGCGTATCGGGGTCTACGATACGAAGCTCGACGCCAGGCATCGGCCGGCCCACGGTGCTGGACGTCTCATAGGAAGGCGCCTCTGCGGTCAGGATGCAGTTAGACTCCGAAAGCCCATAGGCGTTGCGAACGGTGGTCTTCGCGTTGCGGCTCACGAAGAAGTCGCCGATGACCTTCTTCTCCTCCTCCGACAACGGCTCGCCGATGTTGTAGAGGGATGCCAGTTGAGAGAAGTCCAACTTGGACATGGCGGGATTGTCCATCGCCTGCAAGATGGACGTCTTCGCTATCATGAGGCAGTTCGGGGCGTACTTCTCGAACTCTTCAGGAATGCCCTCGCCGTCCGCCATCGGGACCTGCCCCGTTGCGATTGCCAGGCCGGCCGCAAAGGGGGTCATCGTCTCCATGCTGTTCCCCGCGGCGGTGAACATGGGTATTCTGGAGTCGATGATCATGCCGGGCCTCATGTTCTGCTGCGACTCGGGGAGCATCCTTGCCGCCTCGATCATCGCCTCGTGCGAATACATGATTCCCTTCGGATTGTCGTGGGTCGGGGTGGCCGCGATGTAGAGGGGGCTTTTCGGCTCGGCCACGGCCTCGGTCCGAACGCCGGCAAGCGCCATGAAGGCGTCCCAGCTCTTCGCAAAGGCGAACGCCCCCTCGTAGTCGATGTTCGTCTTGTGGTGGTCTGCCACGTACACGTCATGCGGGAGCGCATAGACGCCCTCGAGCGCATTGAGCGACTCCGGCATGCCGAGAAGCGCGCCCAGAAACACCTCCTCTATAAAGGCGAACCGAACGCCCTCCGCCTCGATAAAGGAAAGGACCTTCTCGTCCTTCGCGCCCGGAAGGAGCATCATGCAGCATACGTCCAGCTTGGCACAGGCGAGCATCAGCTCTACTCCCTCGGGAGACGGCATCATCGATGCGAGGACGAAATCGCCTGACTTCAATCCAAGGGCCGAGAGCCGATCGGCTATGGAATCCGCGCCCCTAAAGGCCTCCTCGAAGGTGACCTTGCGGGCTCCCGCATATATGGCCGTCATGTCCATGCGCCGCAGGTTGTTTTCCCTCGTCCAAGAATAGTAGTTCGCCATGCTCATCTCCTAAACCCAAGGGCCTGACCGAGACCATCCAGTCTAAGGTAGCAGATGAAAAACTTATCTTCGTAACGTCGAATGGCGTTTTGCAAACAATAACCACTACCACGACGGCACCGCGCGGCCAGCGTCCGACCCCTCGCCTCGGTAGCCGATGGGTGAAACTCCCCGCCGACCGCCGGTCGCCGGGTCTCGCGCGCCCGCTCGTCGCAGCGCCCGCTAGTCGCCCGCCCGCACGCACGCGACGGCCACGTGCTTGCCGCCGAAGGCGACGCCCCAGCGCACGAGGCCCGATCCGGCCAGGCCCGCGGCGCGGGCGAGCAGCTCCTTCTCGTAGAGGCGCCTCACCTCGAGGTTGGGTATGCGGAGCCGGCGGGGCATGGACCTGTCGTTGGGCCTGCCCGTGTCCTCCGTCGTCACGTAGCCCGCCTGGTAGAGCTGCGCCCACACGGCGTCGGGGCTCTCAGAGAGGTCGTCGAAGACGGTGCGCAGGTCGAGCGGCTTCTCGACCGTTCCGCCGGCCACGAGCTCGGCGAGCTCGGCGGTCTGCTCCGCGCCGGCGCGCCGGATGAGGTCGACCACGATCCCGTTCCTGCTGGTGTTGGTCCAGTAGGGCTGGGCCTCGCCGGTCTGTAGGAAGTTGAGCACGCTCCACGGGTTGTAGACGTCGGCGCTGCCGAAGCGGTAGCCGTCGTACCACTCGGCCATCTCGCCCTCGCGCCCCGCACGGCCGGCGTGGACCGCGAGCGCCTCCGCCTCGGCGGCGGTGAAGCCGATGGCCTCGGCGTGGTCGTCATCGAGCGTCGTGTCGAAGCGCGCGTTGTTGAGCTCGGAGAAGATCGACTCCTGGGAGACCCTCAGCACCCCCGTGAGCGCGGCGCAGTAGAGGTCCACCGTCCCCTTGAGGGCACCGGAGAGCCACGACCGGTAGAAGTCCAGCACCCTGCCGCGAAAGCCGTGCAGGTGCGCGTCGTTCACGGGCGTGTCGTACTCGTCGATGAGGATGACCGTCTGGGCGCCGTGGTGGTTGCGTAGGAGCGTTGCGAGTCAGGCGAGCGAGCTGACGAGGTCCGCCTCGCTCGCGGTCCCGCTCGTCAGCCGCTGGAACCGCGCCTGCTCGTCGGGAAACATCCAGCCGGGATCGTAGAGGTAGCGGTGCCTCGCGTACTCCGACGCCACAACGGACGAGACCTTCTCCATCGTCTCCTCGTACGACGACGCCCCGCAGCTCGCGAGGTTGAGGTAGATGACGGGATGCGCGCAGCACTCCCCCATGTAGCGCGGGTCGTCTCCGGCTATGGCGAGGCCGTCGAAGAAGCCGCGTCGGTCGGGCACGTGGCCCTCCTCCGGGCACTCGAAGAAGCACTGCAGCATGCGCAGGAAGGTGGACTTGCCGAAGCGCCTGGGGCGGCAGTAGAGCGTGACGCCGCCCTCGTGGCTCGTCCACGTGACTGGAAGCGCCCCCACTTCGTCGCGATGGCGACGGAGGGCCCGCGCGCCCTCGCGCGCCACCCTCCGCGGTGCTTTGGCATGGATGGGATCTGAGGCTAAGTCTTCAGGGTGCCGCGGTGCTTGATGCCAGGGGCGCGGGGTCCCGGCGCGCTGCACGCGGGATGACATTTTCGCGCGACAACGAATGACGTGCCGCTACTCGCCGTCGGCCTTCAGGAAAAAGCCGTCGCCATTTCCCGTGTCGATGTAGGAATAGCCGTCCTTTCGCTCGACTTCGCCGTTGGCCATCCCAAGCAAGGCCGTTCTCGGCAACGTCGAAAGCTGCGCTGTGGGTGGCAGCGTTTTCGCCGATCCTGTACGAAACCGACTTTGCGCCCGCGATGGCCGAACCTTGCTTGTTCGCGTACGGCCCCTCCTAATACAAGCCAAAAACGCAAGCCAGGCCGGTTATCTGGAACACGTCCATGAGGCCCTGTCCGACGTTGGCGAAGCTCATCGATCCACCTGCCGCACTCATGCGCTTGAAGGTGGCGAGGAGCACGCGCAGGCCAGCGGAGGACACGTAGTCGCATTCGGCGAAGTCGAGGGTCAGCGCCTGCACGCCGGGTAGCTCCTCGTCGAGAAGAGTTGCCAGCTCGGGGGCCGTATTCACGTTGACCTCCCCGCTTAGATGCACGGTAAGCTCCGTTCCGTTCTTTTCCGTGGTCAGTTTCATCTTTCTTCCTCCTGCTTTCGCCCTTGGCACGCCACGCGCGACCAGCGCACTGGAACCCAAGGGCCTCAGTCCCTGACTCAATTGTAAGGTCCGTGCTCTATACTAAAGATAATAATGCACGGTTGGCGTGAATTGAGGCGGAGGCAAGTACGATGAACGTGTACGATTTCGACGGGACCATCTTTCCCGGCGATTGTTCGATAGGCTTCGCCTTATGGTGCATGAACCGCCACCCCAAACTATGGTTCACGTATTTCCCCCGCGCCGTCAAGGCGTTCATCCAATACAAGATGGGGAAGTTACCGAATTATCGACTCCAATGTGAGGTCTTCAGCTACCTCATGCAGGTCGACGACTTCGAAGTTCAGATAGAGCGCTACTGGGACAGAAACGAGAAGAAGATATCGGCGTGGTACCTGGATCAGAAGCAATCGGACGACCTCATCATCAGCGCGTCGCCCCTATGCATCATCGAGCGCATCGCAGGAAGGCTCGGCGTGAACTGCGTGGCCACCGAGTACGACCGCGAGTACGGCGTCCTCGTGAACAACCTCATGTATGCCACCGAGAAGTCGATGTACATGATCGACCGAGACATGCCGCAGATCGAGAATTTCTATTCCGACTCCCTCGCAGACACGCCGCTGGCATTATTGGCCGACAACGCCCATTTGGTGACCAACAACGCGACCACCGTGATTGACTGGCCGAAGCTCGACGACCTCACTGCGGAGAGGGTGAAGAAGAAGGTCGACACCGGCTGGTCAATCCATTTGGACTAGGATATATGCATGCACGTGATTATCTACGACTTCGGGACCAGCGCCCTGAAGACCTGCCTCTTCGGCATCGATTCGGAAATCCACCTCGTGGCGAGCTCGACCGCCGCCTACGGCCTCTACGTCCTCGAGAACGGCGGCGCAGAGCAGGATGTACAAGAGTGGTGGCAGGCCGTGTGCTCGTCGACGAGGGAGCTGTTCGGGAAGACGGACGTCACGCCCGAGCAGGTATCGGGGCTGGCCTTCTGCTCGCAGATGCAGGGCGTAGTCCTCGTCGACGAGCAGGGCCATGCGCTCAGGCGCCCCATGAACTACATGGACCAACGGGGCGTGCGCGAGTTCGCAGACTGCATGGGGAAGGGGATCGTGAAGGTCTCCGGCTGCAGCCTGTACAAGCTCGCCCGGAACCTGCGGGTGAACTACGCGGGCTCGACCAGCGTGAAGGATCCGGTATGGAAGTACAAGTGGGTCGAGAATAACGAGCCCGAGGTGTTCGAGCGCGTGCACAAGTGGCTGGACGTGAGCGATTACCTGACGTCGCGGTGCACGGGCAGGATCGCGAGGACGGCGGACTCCGCCTTCGCCACGTTCCTCTATGACACCCGTCCGGGCAAGGAGGGTTGGAACGAGGGCCTCGTGAAGATGTACGGTGTGAGGCCCGAACACCTGCCCCCCATCATCGAGTGCACCGACTTGGCAGGAGAGCTGACCGAGGAGGCGGCATGCGACCTGGGGCTTGCGGCGGGCACCCCCGTCTTCGGGGGAGGGGGCGACACCACCTTCGTCAACATCGGGGCCGGTTGCACGAGGCCGGGCGACACGCACGTTTACGTCGGGACGTCCGGGTGGGTATCCACGTTCCTCGACCGTCAGAAGGTGGACATCGACGCCATGATAACGGGCGTGCTGTCGGCAAGGCGCGGCTACTTCAACTACTACGCCGAGCTCGAGACGGCCGGAAAGTGCTTCGAATGGGTCATGAATCACCTCGCCCTTGACGAGATCGGCGTGTACCTGGAGCAGGCCACGGTGGCGGACGACATCGAAAGCAGGCACACAACCCTCTATGACTACCTCTCCGACGAGGTGGGCAAGGTACCGCCGGGGGCGAGAGGCGTCATCTTCACGCCGTGGATGCACGGCAACCGCTGCCCGTTCGAGGACCCGACGGCGGCGGGCATGTTCTTCAACCTAAGGCTCGAGACCGGCAAGCGAGACATGATCAGAGCCGTCCTCGAGGGCATCTGCTACCATCTGCGCTGGCTGCTCGAATGCGAATCGCACAAGGTGAGGACATCTGACCCCATACGCTTCGTCGGCGGCGGCGCGCTGTCGCCCCTCACCTGCCAGATGCTCGCCGACATAACGGGTCGCACGGTGGAGACCGTCGGCGGGACGCAGGAAGTCGGGGCCGCAGGCACCGCGCTCGTCGTCGCCGCTGGGATTAAGGGCGCCGATGTGCTGGAGCTGGCACGGAGCTTCGTCAAGGTCGACCACGTCTACGCGCCGAATCCGGCGAACACGGCGGCCTACGAGCGCAACTACCGGGTGTTCAAGCGGCTCCACAAGGCGAATGCCAAGCTCTTCAAGGAGCTAAACGGGTAGGCCGGCCGCCGTGCCGGACGTCGGCCGGCCGATGAAACCGAGCCATCGCGGAGCACCGCGCCGCGCATGCGGAGGGCGCTTTCGCATCAAAGCTGCTTTCGGATCGTCATCTGGTTGCATCCGTCGCGGTATTCGTATTCCACCTCGTCCACCATGCTCTTCACCATGAATATGCCCAGGCCGCCGATTTCTCGCTCCTCGCCCGAAAGCGTGACGTCGGGATCTGGCTTGGCCAGGGGGTCGAAAGGCTTTCCGGCATCAATGAGCCTAAACGTCGCCACGCCGTCGTCCACGCCGCCTCGAATCTCCGCCCATCCGCCGCCTGAAGGGTACGCATAGCGGGCAACGTTCACGTACAGCTCCTCCATGGCCATCCGGAGCTGCGTGCGCACCTGGGGCGTCGCGCCATGGGCATCTGCAAGGGAGCCGACGAAGTCCAGGACCTCATCCATGCGCTCGAGCTCGGCGGGAATCCTCAGCACCTGTTCCTCGGGCATAGTGCACCTGCTCTTCCAGAAACGGTCTTGCGTCTACCGCAAGCCGAACACGCCAGCCAGGCCGGTTAGCTGAAATACGTCCATAAGGCCCTTGCCGACGTTGACGAGGCTCATCGACCCCCCTGCGGCCTTCATCGCCTTAAAGGTGGAGAGAAGCACGCGAAGTCCCGCAGAGGACACGTAGTCGCATTCGGTAAAGTCCAGAGTCAGTGCCTGCACGCCGGGCAACTCTTGGTCGAGGAGCGCGGACAGCTCGGGGGCGGTCTGCGCGTTGACCTCCCCGCTCAAGCGCACGGTCAGGCTCGTTCCGTTCTTTTCAGTCGTCAGCTCCATTTTTCCTCCTATTCCTTGATGGTCAGAACGACCATGGTGATGTCGTCGAACTGGGGGGCTCCCCGGGAGAAGTCCCCGATGTCCTCGAGGACGCTGGCAAGCACCTGATCGCCGGGAGATTGCCTGGTGGCCTCTAGCACCTTGTCCAACCTGTCTTCACCATATTGGGCGTTCGTCGGGTCATGGGCCTCGGTGACGCCATCGGTGTAGAGGAAGAGGCGGTCTCCCGGCTCGAGCTTGAGTTCGCTTTGACCGTATTCCGTGAAATCAAGCCCGGCGAGGAACAGCCCATGGACTTCCTTCAACGGCTCGCATGGCTTTCCCCTGCGCTGCAAGACCGGGTAATTGTGCCCGGCATTGGTGTACTGCAGAGTCATCGTGCGCGTGTCCAGGATGCCGATCCACGCGGTTATGAACATGTCCTCGTCGTTGTTCTCGCAGAGGCGTGCGTTTGCGGCGGTCATGATCTCCGACGTGCCGTCTCGGACGAGGGCGTGGTCCTTGATCACAGTGGTGCCCCGCATCATGAAGAGCGCGGCGGGCATGCCCTTGCCACTGACATCTGCGACGACGATGCAAAGGCGGTTCGGGTCGATCATGAAGCAATCGTAGAAGTCGCCGCCCACTTCTTTCGCCGTATTCATGCTCGCGTGCAAATCGAACGCCTCGCCCGCGGGAGGGACCGAGGGCAGCATGCCCGCCTGAATCCCCGCGGCCGTGTTGAGCTCCGTCAGCGTGGACACCAGCTTGGAGCTGTTGTAGTTGAATATGATGCAGTACATGATGACCAGCGACATCAGGATCATCCCGTAGTTGGATGCGTTGCCAAACTCTCCAGGGGTCATGAAGTATTTAAAGAGCGGCAAGAAGATGAACGTCAGGGCTGCGGCTTTCTGGTTGCGAGGACTTTCGCTTCGGATGATCAGGACGGTCGCGACGACCGACGCCACGACGAGGTACACGTCTTCCGCCGCAGAGACATCCGTAGCGTAGTACATTGCGTTTGCGTCGACCCAGAACGTGAGCGGATAGAAGATGTTGGACAGCGTGACCAGCGTTTGAACCACCATCAGGACGGGGATGCCCTTGTCTGCCCAGATGGCGAGCTTGCCTTTGAAATCAAGCGTGACCCTCACGTAGCGGTAGAAGAAATAGATCATCACGAGGTCGAGCAGTTTGCTGATCATGGCGAACGCGAAGAACAGCGTCGCCTGTCCCAACGCGAGCCCCGTGAAGAACATAAGCCCATTCACCAGAAAGCCGGCGCTCACCAAGACGATCAAGGCGCCGAACTCCCTCGCCCCGGCGCCTCTCTGCCTCATGCTGCCAAAGTACAGGGCCGCGCAGGTGAACGCCCCGATGACGTCGATGCCACAGTCGTACAGGCGCTCGCCTACCCTAGCGAGGGTTTCCTGATCGGCGAAAAGCAACCAGCTGAGGGCGAAGGAGGCCACAGCCGACAGGAGAGTGAAGAGCAATTCCAACATTGCACGGCTGTCTGTAGTCTTATCGAGCATGGTTTCCCTCAGCTTCAGGTGATGGTTCATGCGTGATGCGCGGCGCGGCGCATTGGAATCCGGCAATGGAATGATACAGCAACGCATCTTATGCGGCGATCATGAGGGATTGCCAAACTTCCCTCGACGATCCATTTTCTGGCATAGGATACTGAAGCTTGTCGAAGGCGACGAACGCGCAGGGAGACTCGCATGAATACGGCCGGCACATGCGATCTCGTGTCGGAGGACCGCTATGGCACCATACTCTCCGATTGCCGAGCCGCATCGCCGACGGGCGACATCTCCTCGGCTATCATCCGCCTGAGCGCGGCGGCCAGCGAGCGCTTCTGGTCGGTGGTCATCGCGGCGATCTCCCTCTCGAGGGACTCTGGCAGGATGCTCTCCATGGGGCCTCCTGTCCTCTCTGGCTTTGTCTGGCGACTGCCATGGTACGGGAGGCCCCGGACACTATTGGACACCTGTCCGTGTCAATCCTGGTCTAACAGAGAGTATTCAGTACCCTTTAGGGATGGTTCCACGAACGTCCTCCTCCATCTCGGCGTGCAACCTTTCGACGTCATCTTGCGTGTACACTGTGTCCTCATAGGCTTCGGAGAACACGACCTTCATGCTCGCGAGCCGTCCGGCCAGCTTTCTGTCTTGGCGCAGGTCATACCCGGTAAGGAAGACATAGTCCACCAGCGTATCACCCGCAAACCAAAACACGATGTACAAAAACTCGCGCGGTACGCCCACCTCTTCGCCCACAAGCTCTAGCGCTATGCCCATAACGACCAATACAACTATCATGAGACGAAAGATCCATGTATGCCGGCGCTCCTCCTTCTCCACCATGCCAAGATCGTAGGCGAAGTCATCCAGGATGGTCTCCTCGATGGTCTTCTGCTCTGTCTGCGTCAGTTTGTCCCCGACCACGTTCAGGACAATCGGGAGGTCGTCGGGCGTTACTTCAGCGACCTCCTTCACGTAATCGACGAAATCAGGATTCAGGGTCTCCAAGCCCTTGACGCTGTACGAACTTATCACTTCGTTGTAGTCGGAGATACGGCAGGGAACCGACACGACTCCGTTCCTGATGTAATCTCGCTTTACCCGTTCATCAAGGTGCCCGCGTCTCGATTCGAACAACTTGGCGGTTCTGCGCCTATTAATACTTGTAATCATTCAACCACGCTTCCTTATGCCTTAAGGGCAATGGCCAAAGGGGAGTCTCCCCTACGTGCTGGGAAAACACTCTAACCCACTTTACAACAGAATCGCAGGTCAGACCGCAAATCGCCCATCACTTCGCACCGAAAGAAATCGCTCCTTCGGGGATTCTTCTTGACAGTATTCTTTACTGCCAGGGGTCCCCGAGGGGCATGGAAACGAAGGATGGGAGACCCAACATGACGAACGATACCAAGTGGGAAGAGCTTAGGCAAGCCGAGGAAATGGCGTACTTCAAGGCAGACGTCTGCCTGTACTCGCCCGAGAGCTACAGCCTCGAGGAGAAGAAGGAGATCTGCAACGAGATGATGGCGTCGAGCAAGGCCATGCTCGATGCGATGCGCGAGGACTTCCAGAGCTATCCGCCAGAGTTCCGCGCCAAGCTCCTGGACATGCTTTGCCAGTCGGGAGTTGAGAGCGCAGACTGGTGGTGGGATGTGCTCGTGGGCGACGGAGACCCGCTCTACCGCGAGCTCGAGCCGCTGAGCTAGTCCGAGCCCACACAGCAAGCAGGGAGGCCGTCTATCAAGCTGATAGGCGGCCTCCCGCATTTCATTCTCCGTTGCCCGCTCGTCGGCCACGCTCGAACGCCTTCAGCACCGGCACCACGGGCAGGAACAGCACGACCATCGCCAGGCAGACAACATCGCCCAGGAGCCAGCCCACCTGGTCGGCCCAGAACTCGAGCCGCCGCCTCATGACAGCATCTCGTTCACGCGCCGCTGCACGATCGAGTAGTACGAGCCCAGGCGCCGCCTGCGCTCCTCGCCGTTGCCGTAGTCGCCGCGGATCACCGCGCGCGCCATCGCGTCGACGTCCATGGATGTCGAGCTCGCGCCCGAGGCGCCCAGGATCTCGTTCACGCGCTTCTGCACTGTCGAGTACCTGTCGCCCAGGCGCCGCTTGCGATCGTCGCCGTTCCCGAACTCGCCGGCGATGACGCGCCGAGCGAGTGCGTCGACGTCGTAGGAGCCAGAGGAAGAGCCACCGGAGAGGATCCGGTTGACCTCCGCCTGGACCTCGTCGTACCGGCTGCCCAGCGCGGCCCTGCGAGCATCGCCATTGCCGAAATCTCCGGCGATGACCCTCGCCGCAAGCTCTGACACGTCGCCGGAGGGCGCACCAGAGCCGGTAGGGGTCGAGGCGCTGCCCACGTCGGCCTTGCCGTTGTAGTGCAGGATGCCGTCCCAGCGCCCGCTGTAGTAGTCGTGCACCCAGCTCTCGCGCCCGGTCTGGTCGCCGGGCTCGCCGTCGATGCCGCCGGTCTCGGAGATCGAGAACTCGGCCAGCAGGTCGGCTGTGCCGTCGTTGCGCACGCACATGGCAGTGTGCGAGCTCTCATCCAGGTAGATGTCTCCGCGCTGCGCGTTGAACGACATCGGCTTCCACGAGAAGAGCCCGGAGCCCACGAACATCTCGCGCATGCCGCCAGTCCAGTTGTAGCGGGTGATCAGGCCGTCGTAGGGAGATCCGGCCAAAGCGAGCTCCCACGCCTCACAGACGGCCGAAGAGCAGTCCCGGTCGCCCTTGGTCACACGGATCGTCCCCGCGTCGGTCTGCACGTTGCAATGGCCCGAAGTGCCGTGCCGTCCGGGCTGCGAGTATCCGTGCTCGGCGCAGTTGCAGAGGTGCTCCATGATCTGCGCCGCGACGTTTGCCCTGCTGATAGCCACTTCCTTCACCTCCTCGGTGACAGCGGAGACGCCGGCCACAGCGCAGAGCCTCCGCCAGTCGTCCCTGGTGCCGTAGAAGAGATCCAGGTCAAGATGGCCGCCGTAGCCGGTTATCCGCCCGGTCCCCGTGTACTGGAAGATCAGCGGAGAGTCCCACGCCACGAAGTCCCAGCCGTCGGTCCAGGGCTCATCCAGAAAGCCCGTGTCCTCGTAGTTGGGGTACTGCGCAACCCAGAGCGGGTACGTCTTGGCCACGGCCGCCCAGTCGTAGGAGAAGCAAACCGACTTGCTCGTGTAGATGCCCGGCGTCACGCCGGTCTTCTCGCGCACGCGGTCGAGCCATTTCTTTGCCCACGATGGCCCCAAACCCAACGCGTCCGCCTCCCAGTCCAGGAACGGGATAGCCTTGCCCACGTAGGGCTTGAAGGCCTGTATGAACCAGTCCGCCTCCGCCTCGGCCGAGCCCTCGTACCCACGGTCGCGGGCGTAGTGGTAGCAGCCCAAAAGCTTTCCGGCCGCAAGCGTCTCGTCTGCGTGCCGGCGGAAGCACTCGTTGGCATAGCCCGCGCCGCCGGTCGCCTTCACGATGACGAAGTCGCACGTGGTCATGGCCGAGACGACCAGGTCGTCCTGCCAGGAGCTAATATCGATGCCGTTAAGCCCCATGACTGCCGCCCTTCGGGATCACGATGTCCTCATCGCCACCGCCGAGTGCGGCCATGATCGGCGAGAGCACCGCCATCACCAGGGCCACGACCAGGCCCCTCACGCTCGGGTCCAAGACGCACCAGCCCATGATCAGGTCGATGTTGGCGATGACCACGCCAAGCACCCCCTGCACGATCGTTCGCGCCAGGCGCCAGTACCACTCGTTGCTTGCCAGGAACTCGTTCATGTCAGCCCGCCTTTCCCTTCAAGGACTCGATGTCGTGCTTCACGACAGCCATGTCCTGCTCGAGCGCGTAGGTGCGCTCCAGGACCTGGTTGTGCTTCTCGACCTTCTCCGTGAGGGCGTCGAGCTTGACCTCCATGACGGCTCTGCTTTTGGAGTTGGAAAGGATCACCCCGATCAGCGTCACGACACCGGTTATGCACGCCACGATGATTGACTCCATAAAGAAATGCCTCCCGAGATCGACTCTTCGTCCTCAGGAGGCATCGTCCTACGGCGTCACAAGCTGACTGGCCGCCACCGCCCTGTGGGATAATGGCAACCGTGGATCACGAGGGCAGGAGGCCGACATGGTGACGGTGAGGAGATACGCCGAAGAGGATGTTGCGGGCATGGTCGAGGTCTGGAACGAGGTCGTGAGGGACGGCATAGCATTCCCCCAGGAGGACGAGCTCGGCCTCGCTGACGGCGCCGAGTTCTTCGCACAGCAGACGCACTGCGGCGTAGCGGTCGAGGGGGGCCAGGTCCTCGGCCTCTACATCCTCCATCCCAACAACGTGGGCCGCTGCGGCCACATCGCCAACGCCAGCTACGCGGTCGGCTCGGTCGCCAGGGGCAAGGGCGTTGGCCGGGCCCTGGTCGAGGACTCCATGGCGAGCGGACGCGAGCACGGCTTCCGCGTACTGCAGTTCAACGCCGTGGTGGCCACGAACGCCGGCGCCCGCCACCTCTACGAGAAGCTCGGCTTCGTTCAGCTGGGCACCATACCCGGAGGGTTCCGCATGCCGGACGGGAGCTATGCCGACATCTGTCCCTACTACCACGAGCTCTAGGCAGCCGTCAGGTACCCCGCCTGCCCGACCCGGTCGATCCTCATGTACGTGTAGTTGACGTTCGAGCTCGACCATGCCGTTCCGTTGCCGCCGACCAGAGCCCTACAGCCGTAGAAGCACTGCGTGCCGCTGATGCCGCTCGAAGGCAGCGCCCATGTGCTGTCCGCGTAGATCGTCGTGAGCGAGGCGCATCCCGAGAACGTGTAGAACAGGTCCGTGAGCGTCGACGGGTCGAACCCACGGAAGTCGATGGTCGCGAACGAGCACGAGCTGAACGTGTAGCGCATCGAGCGCACGCCGGAGAGGTTCCCAAGCCCCGACACGCTCGCCAGGTTCGTGCAGCTGTAGAACAGATAGATCAGGTTCAGGTACGAGAACGTGGCCATGTCCGCCGCGAAGGTGACGCTCGTGAGGTACTGCCGGTGCGTCGGCCCGGTGACGCCGTCCCAGGGAGTGAAGCCCAGGCCCGTGTACTTGCCGATGGCGCAGATCCTGCCGGAGGCCCGCAGCGTGCGCGTGGCGTCGGGCGTGGGCGTCGCCGTGAGCACCGCCTCGCCGTTCTCGTAGAAGTGCGCCCAGAACCACGTGCGGTTGTCGTTGTTCGGGTCGGTCAGCACGCCGCCGGCGCCCAGCTTGCAAACGCTCCCCGCGCTCGTCATCGTCGGCACGAAGCCGTCCGTGCCGCCCACCAGGCGGTTGCAGCTGTAGAACATCGAGGACCCGCTGGTGATCGCGTTGGTGTAGCTCGTGGCGTAGATGGTCTCCAGGCTCCCGCAGCTCGAGAACATCTGCGTGGCCGTCTTGATGCCGCTGAGGTTCTCGAAGCCCCATATCTCGGTGCAGTTGGAGAAGGCGTTGAACCAGTAGGCGCAGTTGGTCAGCCCCAAGGGCCCGATGGTCGAGTCGATGTACACCTTCTTCACCAGCAGCTTGATGGAGTCGTAGGAGCGTGCCGATGCCGACGAGTAGCCCGCCGGGTCGATTTCGAACACCTGCACGATGCGCCCGCCGGTCACGCTCGTGCGCCGCTCGTAGTAGTTGATCTCCAGGGTGCCGTCGTCCAGGAGCAGCGCCCGGATCTTGTAGCCAACGTCCCACTCGAGCGCCAGGATCGCGGCCGCCATCTCGCCCGGCGCGTAGAGCGTGCTCTCGCCGTTCTGCCCACGAATGGCGCCCGCGATGTCCGAGAATACCGACTCGGGCAGTACGCCGGACTCAAGCGCCATATAGGGCTGCGCCTGGTAGTCGCCCGCGTCGGTGCCGTCGAGCGCCGCCACGGCAGCGGCCATCTCGCGGGGTTTGTAGAGCGTCGCAACGCCCGCCTGGTAGCGGATCGCGTTGGCAATGTCGGTGAGTATGCGCGTGGATACGGTTCCAACTGCCATGTCTTAAAACTCTTCCTCTTCTAGGTTCGCCAGTGCGGCGATAGCGTCGTCCACGTACTGCTTGGTGGCGTAGGCAGACAAATCTGGCGTCGTCCCCGCCGGACCCTGCGGTCCGGTCGGGCCCGTGGCGCCCGTCTCTCCCTTGAGGTTGTGGAACGCGAATGCGAACGTGCGGGCAGAGGCAGTGCCGCCGAGCGTGACGCTCACGGAGGGCGTGCCGATAGAAGCGTCAACGGTCGCGCTCGCGCCGGTGATCGTGGCGTTTACGCCGTCGTCGCCCGTGTCGCCCTTCGGCCCCTGCGGTCCCGTGGCTCCGGTTTCGCCGGTCTCACCCTGCGGTCCCGTCTCGCCCTGAGGACCGGTGGCGCCCTGTATTCCCTGGATGCCCTGCGGCCCGCGAAGGTCCGCCGAGCTCGTGCCCGACGCGCTCGTCACGGTCAGCACCGAGCCGTTCCAGCTGTGCGTGCAAGAGACGCCGTCAGCACCAGTGGGACCGGTCAGACCCTGTGGTCCCGTGTCGCCGGTGTCGCCCTTCGGGCCCTGAGGTCCGGTGGCGCCAGTCTCGCCCGTGTCACCCTTGGGACCTTGCGGCCCGGTCGGACCGGTTGCGCCGGTGTCGCCCGTGTCGCCCTTGGGCCCTTGCGGGCCAGTCGCGCCCGTGTCGCCTTTGGGTCCCTGTGGGCCGGTCTCGCCGGTGTCGCCCTTCGGGCCCTGCGCACCAGTGGCGCCCGTCTCGCCGGTGTCGCCCTTGGGACCCTGCGGCCCCGTCAGGCCTTGGATGCCCTGCGGGCCCTGCTCGCCGGTGTCGCCCTTCGGGCCTTGCGGGCCCACGTCGCCCGTGTCACCCTTGTCGCCCTTCACGCCCTTGGCAACGTCGGCCGTGGTGGTGCCGTTCTTGTCGGTGATCGTGATGGTGCAGCCGCCCTCGGTTGCCGTGACGGTGGCCGTCGGGCTGAAACCGTCTGCGCCGTCCCGGCCGTCCTGGCCGTCGAAGTCGCCGCGCTCCGCTGCTGCCGTCAGGTTCTCTCGCGCCGTGTTGGCGAGTGCAGCCGCCTGGTTGGCGGCCGTCGCGGCGTCGGTGGTGATCTCGATCGCGCCCTCGTAGCGCATGATGGTCTCGACGAACAGGGTGAAGCCGTCCTCGCTCTCGGTCCCGCCGATGATGACGGGCTCCACACGGATCGTGAACGCACGGGTGGAGATGGACTTTCCGTCGTGCGTCACCATGAACTGCGCCTCCACGACGCCCTCGGCCTCCTGCATGGCGGCCGGGTAGTACACGACGTACTGGCCCAGGGTCGCGTCGATCTCGTCCATGGGCTCACATCCACGCGTGCCGGCCATCTTGTGCCGCCAGAGGAAGTAGACCTCGGCGCCGGTCAGGTCGGCCGCAGCGCCGCCCTGCCGCACGTGCAGCTCCAGGCCGCGCCCCGTGGCGTCGGCCGGAGACGCGACCAGGAAGTCTCCCAGCCGCTCGTCCGCCGAGTCCCATATCATCGTGTGGAGTCCGTAACCGTCGAGCATGCCGCCCCCTTCGTCGTCTGGTGGCAACAGCATCCGCCCGTGTCACAGAGAGCCGTCCAGGCGTTGCGCAGCACCTCTCACGTATCCGAAAACTCAAGCCGCGCAACGTTCGGCCCCGCCCGTGGTGCGCTTCACGCTCACGCGCCTGCGAGCTTGCAGGTCAGGTGGGTTCCAGCGCACCACGGTCGGGGCCGCTCAATCGGCAATGCTGGGCATTTGAAATCAGAAGTCCAGGTCCCCGAGCTCGTCCAGGTCGTCGATCGCCGTGGTCACGGTGTTCTCCACTACGGTCACCGAGGCCGCAGTGGTCAGGTTGCCGTCGATGCCAACCACGTCGTCGCGCAGCGTGGCCACGTCGGCCGCCAATGCGCTCACCTGCGCGTAGTCCACGGGCTCCACGGTGCCGATCGTCACCCGCGCCACCACGAGCTCGCCGAAGGTGCGCACGCGCCGCACGACGCGTGCGGTAAGCCTCCACTCCGGGTCGCGCGACGTGTCGACCACGGCAACGGTGTCGCCCAGGTCCGCGTCGCCGCCGTCGAGCGCCGCCACGTCCACCTCGTAGTTCACCTTGGGCTGCGAAGCGTCGACCAGTGCCCGCCTGGTCAGCGCCAGCAGCCTCTCTGGCTCCGTGACCTCGGAGAACGTTACCTGGCCGAAGCTGTGCACCTTGGCCGTGCGGTCTGCGTTCCAGCGTCCCCACACCTGCTTGGCGCCCTCGTCGGCCACGTAGTTCAGCCCGCCGTTGATCTCCCCGAAGGTCAGCTTGCGCCGGTAGCCGGCCTTGTAGTTGCCGTCCTCGTCGGTGAAGGGAAGCCCGGCCCCGAAGCCGTAGAGCGCGGTGTACACGTCCTGCTCGAGCACGGTACGCGTGCACCCGGCCATGTTCTTGCCGTAGGTGAAGCGCAGGCCCCGCCACTCGCCGCGCTGGTCGTCCAGGCGGATCGAGCGCGACGCCACGCGGCCATTCGAGACCGTGATTATCGGCGTCACCTCGCCGCCCCATACCTCGGCCACGCGCCGGAGCGCCCAGAGAGCGTTCTGGTGGTAGATGAGCGCCCCGGCGGTACCTAAGGATGCGCAGTAGGCTATCGCCCAGCGGGTCGGCGCCAGCACGGCAGCGAGCGCCTGTTGCGCCGTACGGTTGACGAGCTGCGCCTCCTCGATGAAGTCGTCCAGCAGCTCGCAGAGCGACGACTCGGCGTACACGTTGCAGAGGCCGGCAACCGGCTCGTCGGTCCTCACCACCACGTGCTCGCGCCAAACAGACCCGTCCAGCCACAGCAGCCGGTCGCCCTTGGCGGGCACCTCGTAGCTCGCGAACTCCAGGGTGTCCTCGCCGTTGAGCTCTTCCGTATGGATAAGCTCGCCCACGACGCGAAGGAGCCCGATCCGCTCGTCCCACCGGTCGAACCAGTAGAGCGTCGGCACCGAGCCCGCCATGCTAGGCCCACCTCTCGGAGAAGCGCGTCTCCACGTAGGTGCAGTTGGAGGTCGAGACGATGCATTCGCCCGGCTCCAGCGCGAAGAAGTCGCTGGCAAGCGCCACGCAGTCACGGGAATCGACGTCGTTGATCAAGACGGTCTCGCCCTGGCAGTCAATCACGACGGCCTCGCCGCCAGTAAAGTCATAGTCGACCCGGATGCCCTTGCCGGCGGACGGCAGCGACACTTGCAGGTAGCTCCCTGCGGCCGCCACCACGCGGAACTCCGGAAGCGTCGGCCAGTCGCCGCCCACCTCGAAGCGGGCCGTTCGCTCCACGCGCTCGGCGCCCCAGCCGATGGGGTCGAACAGCGTGAAGGTCAGCTCGCACTCGCCGGCCTCGAAGAGGTTGGACCAGTCGCCGGCGCCCACCAGGATCACGTCGCGGTACTCGACCTCGGGGTCGTCGGGAAGAATCAGATTTCCGCCGCCGGGCCATGACAGCCACCGTCGCAGCGTGCCGCGCATCTGCGCCATGCCGGTGAAGCCGGGGTTGTGGCCCATGTCCATGAACAGGCGCACACGCACGTCAACGGGCGGGATGTAGCCCGATACCAGTAGCGCCCCCGCGCGTCCCGGCACGGCCATCGCCTCGGCGACTATCGGGTTGGCCGCACGCTCGATGACCTCTGCGCTGCAGATCTCGGAGAAGTCGTTCCCCGCGTAGACGATCGACCTCATGCGTTGCCCCTCGCACGCCCGTAGGCCGATGCCCGGCGCTGCGACTCGCGCGCCGCCCTGTCGTCCTTGCCGAACGGCCTTGCACGCTTCACCGTGGCCTCGGCCTGGTGCCCGGATGCGTTAACGCGCCTGCCCTTGTCGCTCATATGCCCCTCACCACCGTCAGCAAAACGTCGAAGGCCCAGACGAAGCGCCCGGACCCGTCGATCTCCTTGAAGGAAGGCGCCGTGGTGTCGAGCCCCACGATGCGCCACGAACCGTTCTCCGCCACCGGCTCCCAGCCGTAGGCGCGGATCCACTTCTCACAAGCGATCGCGTCGGCCTCGGCCGTGGCCGCGACCTCGCGCACGACCATCACGGCAACGGTGACGGTCCCGCGCTCCTCGTGCTCCATGCGGGAGACGCGCTCGAACTTCCCCTCGCGAAGCACGATGGGCTCGGGCTCGTCGTCGGCGGACGGAAGACTTGCGAAGTAGCTTGCGAAGTCGCCCTCTAGCAGGGCCTTCGCCACCAAGAAGGAAAGCTGCAAGCCAGCTCACCTCACCTTCAGTTCCCAGTGGTGCACGCGGCCGAACAGGTCGCAGCACGCGTGCGACTCGGCCACCATCATCGAGTGCCCACTCACCGCGATGCGCGACCCCGCCGGCACGTCGAACGCGCCGATGGAGTTCACCGCGTCCACGAACACGGTTCCCTGGCCAGCGTCGGAGCCCCTGTGGTCGTCGCCCGAGACCTTCTGCGCCCGCTCGAAGCGAACGTTGGCGATGATCTGCGGCTCCTCGAAGGTGCCGTCAGGCAACGGCGTGCGCACCGTCATCACGTCGGGCAGCGCCGACCGGGGGATGGGACGAATCGACCTCATCAGCACACCCCCGTAAAGGCCATGCCCGAGAGGCCCAGCTCCCGAAGCGCCGCCTCGGTCGCCAGCTCTTCGCCGGTCGTCTGCTGCGATGCGTAGTTCTTCACGCTGAACTCGCCGATCTGGAAGCCGCCGACCTCGCCCGCGCCGTACTCGGCGAAGGCGTCGACGGCCGCGCACACGGCGCGCTTGAACACGTTGCAGGTGGTCGTCGCGCCCTTCGCGGCGCAGAGCCACTTCACGTGGCTGTCCGCTATGGGAAGCGATGCCGCGAAGGCGGCCTCAGAGAGACCGCCCCCGTAGGTCTGCGAGTAGAACTCGTATGTCACGGTGGACGCCACGGCTACTCCGTGGAAGCCGAGACGTACACGCCGTCGAGCTTGTTGTCGAAGAGCTCCACGATGCCGTACTTGCGGTACTTCATCATGTAGGAGTCCAGCGCCTCGAGCTCGTCCGGGGAGAACACGCGCGACGCCACGTGCTTGTCGAACTTGATGACGGCCGACTTCTCCACGACCATAAAGTTGATGTCCAGGCCGGGCGTGGTGGTCATCTCGTAGTAGGTGCCCAGGTTGGCCTTCACGGGGCTCGCGACCTCGGTGTACACGTAGGGGCTCGCCGAAGTGCCAGACCCCGAGCGGGTGTAGTACGTCTTGCCGGAGTCGACCTCGGTGTCCGTGGTCAGTTCGTAGGTCGCCGCGCGCTTCTGGTAGCCGAACTGGTCGTCGTCGCCGCTGAGCAGGTCGATGGCCGTGTAGAAGCGAACCTGCGGCACCTCCACGATGTGGGAGAAGCGCTCGAGCACGCGGTTGGAGCGGTTCGGGTTCGCGTAGGAGAAGTCGTCCAGGACGCCCTTGAGCGTGGGCGTGATGAACAGGATGCGGCTGCCCAGAGTCACCTGGTTCTCGTCCATGGCGGAGGTCACGGTGCGCAGGTCCTCCAGGATGTCCTCGGCGTCTGCGCTCGCGTAGCTTTCGGAGACCGTGGTCACGCCCGTGTGGCCCGCGATCTGCGCGAAGGTGAAGGCGTCGGCCTCAGGCGCCACCTGCGTGCGCTGGAGCTCTGCGCCGGCTTCCACGAAGCAGTCGTTCACGCCGGCTTCCTCGACGTCCATGACGTCTGCGAACAGGCGGATGCCGCGGTCGTAGTTGAAGGTCTTGGTCTCGAACTCGTAGGTGATCGCGCCGGTCTTGTAGCCCACGTTGCGCGTGTAGTCGCCGAGACCGGTGACGGAGATCTTCGGGATGAGGATCTCCTTGGCGTTGTGCCCGGCGCGGACCATGCGGCGGCCGGAGTTGAGCACGCCCGAGACGGACGCCCTCTGGTACACCTCGTCGATCACCGAGGTGTAGTTGCGTGCGAATGCGATGTTGTTGCTAGGCATGTCTTACTCCTTCTTGTCGTCGTCGGTGAGTCCCGCGATCTCGCGCCAGTGCTTGAGCGTCTTGCCCTCGTCGCTGGCCGCGCCCGCGTTCGGCAGTCCGGTCGTGCCGGAGCCGGCGCTTCCGCCCTTGGTGTGCTTGCCGGAAGCCTCGAAGAGCCAGGGCTCGGCCTCCTTGAGCTTGTCCACGTCGTTGTCGTGGTCTGTGAGAAGGGCGCGTGCCGCCTTCACGTTGCGCACGCCCGCGAGCTGCAGCTTGAAGTCGATGCGGTCGGACTCTCCCTGGGCTTTGAGCTCGGCGATCTCGCCGCGCAGCTGTTCGGCCGTCTCGGCGTTCTTGGCCGCCTCGGCAACCTGCGCTTCGAGCGACGCGATCTTCTCGTCGCGTTCGGCGATCTGCTTCTCGTAGTCGGCGCCAGAGTTGCCGCCGGTCACTTCCTGCTGGCCCTGCTGCGTTTCCTGCTGCCCTTGGCCTTGCTGTTGCGCCTGGTCCTCCGCTCCCTTCGTGGCTTCCTGGCTGCCATTGGTCTCACCGTCCATGTTTCTGCCTGCCTTTCGTCTCATAAGGCGGGCAGAGACGAACAATGCCCGCACCTTTACCGGTACGGGCATCGTCGCAGTGTGTCACAAGCTGCTTCTATTGAAATTATTGTCCAACATCCATGCGACAATGGTTCGCAACAGTTCCGAACACTTTTGCTAGAGAGGTGTGTAAGTGAAACGCCTTGATATCGAACCAACAATGGAAGTCCTGATCGAATCGCTGCGCAACGATAGCGCTGGGAGAAACGGCGACATTATTGACTTCATAAAGATGCTTGCCGATACGGAAGGCCCCTATGCTTATATGATTGATGCACCGTGGGGCGATGGGAAGACCTTCTTCGTCAAATCAGTCGAGCTTCTACTGAATGCGATGAATCCGCAGTCGGTTGATTACGGATACGACCATACGGAGTTGAACTCTGTTCTTAGTAGACTCGGCGATACAGACTTCCTTGCATTGCCGTACTACTTCAACGCTTGGGACAATGACTTCTCGGATGACCCGCTGACTACGCTCTTCGCCAGCATGGCAGCTGAGTTCGATAGGAACGACCTACTAAAGGCATCCAAAGTCAAGGTTAAGGACGGTATTGCGGCAGTAATAGACGCCGGTCTCGCTGTCGGGCAAGTCCCATTTCGCATCTCTGGTGCTGCGGGTGCGCTAACAAGCGAATCGTTGATAGCGAGCTTCAAGACAAAGGCGGAAATCCGCGAGAGGATCAGCCGACTTGCGGAGGAATCCATTGTCGAAGTGGCAAACAAACTCGTTATCTTCGTTGACGAGCTCGACCGTTGCCGCCCCGACTTCGCCGTCCGTCTCCTGGAACAGACCAAGAGCCTGTTCTGTAGCGAGAGCATCATCTTCGTGTTCTCTGCAGACTCGTCACAACTTGCGAAGGCCGTTGGCGGGATGTATGGTTCCGGCTTTGACACTTCAAAGTTCTTAGAGCGCTTCTTCGATGAGCGGATTAAGTTGTGCCCGGTTGACAGCGTGAAATTCACTGGCGACGGTGTGAACTACAACGGCGGGAACAGGTTTGACAAGCTCGCCAGAGAGTTGCTAGATAGCAAGGTACTAACGATCAGGGATGCATATCGCATCAAAAGGAATCTCGAGAGCGCCAGGCACTATTGCCTCGAGGGTCCGAATCACGAGCTTCCGCAGATGATTGCGAGTTGCACGGTTTTGCCGCTTCTCATATTTATCGAGCGTGACGATATAGACCTATACAGGCGAATAACGACGGGTGCAGATTTCGATGCGGTGTACGAATACGGCAGGGTCTTTCCCAGTTTCATGGAAAACGTCAGGGATACGATAGTCAGGCTTCGCGGGAACATGCACGGCAGCGAGGACGTCTCGTTCTCTGACGAGGATTGCAGGGCATACATGCGCGATCTCTGCATCGCGATATTTGGCTCAACCGAAGGCCATCCCGAACACTACGAGGCTAGGGAACGTCTTGGCGGGTTCTGTTCGCCCACCTTTGACTCGCGGGTTTACAAGCAGCTCAAATTCCCTGAGATTTTTTGAACTCATGAGGTGATATGCGCATAGACGCGCAGAACCACGCTGCAACACATCGCATCACTTTTGCTCATGACATAGCATTTAAGCAGGTAAACGTGCCATCTGATGAGTGTATATCATCTGTTGCGTTCTAGGACAAACGAACGAAGCCGATTTGTCGACCGACTGGCAATCGGGTCAGCCTTCTTAATCTGACGTCGGGACCCAGCGCGCTGGCTGCGCAGGCGACGCGCGACGCGGCCGGCCACGGGTGGCGCGCCCGAGGTCGTTTTGGGCATGGCTTCCCAAGACGTCGTCGGTGCTTGCGTTCGGCGATGCGGGAGGCCTACCAGACGTCCTCCTCGGCCTCCTCCAGGATCCGCTCGTACCGTCTCCTGTCGGCGGCGGTGAGCTTTAGCCCGTTGACGGCGGCCTCGAAGGCGTCGCGGTCCACGACTGAGCTGTGTCAAGATTTCGGACACAAAATGCCGCTACTTCACTAAGCTGCCATCTTCATCTCGCCTTCCTGCCTCTCGGGGGTGTTTTGAACCGGCTTTGTCCTCTCGAAGAACTCGTCCATCGCCTGCGCAGGGACCTTGTAGTCGATCGTCGAGTGAGGGCGGTTGCGGTTGTAGCGATGTTAGATAAACAGTGCCTTAATGTATACAATATGCAACGTTCCCGCATCGCTGAACGCATCGGTTGCACGAATACCGTAATTTTACCCTCTTCGAAGAGGTGGGCCCGATGCCGAGGTTTACGTGCGCGCAGCCCCTCTCTGGGGTTCGTGACGGCGTTTTCGCCGGTGCTGCGCTCATTCCCGAATTCGTGGCGGGGGACGCGCCATCTAGGGGTTGCTGACCCGGCTTGGGGGAGCGCATGCGTTAACCCGCCCGCACGCGCGGACCGGCTCGGGCGAGGCGCCGGGCGCCGGCTTGCGTTCGTAGGCTGGGGATGGTACTGTCAAAGAATCGAGATCGTTTATCGCGCCATGTGAAGCCGTGATTGCCGGAGGAGAAGGAGGGTAGCCTGGATGGGCGGCCGGATCGAGAAAATGCGCATCCGCGCGAACGGGGTGGGCGTGACGTGCCACTGCGCCGGGGGCGGCGACGACGCCATCGTGCTGCTGCACGGCGCCGGCGTGGACTCGGCGATGCTCTCCTGGGGGGAGGTGATCCCGCTGCTGTCCGGGCGGTACCGGGTCATCGCGCCCGACCTGCCGGGATACGGGACGAGCGACCGAATAGACGGCGAGTATACGCTGGCGTTCTACACCGAGGCGGTGAAGGGCGTGGTCGAGGCGTTCGGCGGCGAGCCGGTCGTCCTGGTCGGGCTGTCCTTGGGCGGCGGCATATGCCTGAACATGGCGCTGGCCTACCCGGAGCTCGTCAGGGCCCTCGTGCCGGTCGACGCGTGGGGTCTGTTCGACAGGCTGCCCTGGCACCGGCTGACCCATTGGTTCGTCCACTCCAGGATAAACGACAACCTGTACGCATGGGCGGGCAAGCATCCGTCCGTCATCAGGTTCTCCCTGGAATACAGCCTGTTCGGCGACAAGTCCAGGGTGGGCGACGGCCTGGTCGACGAGATACTGGAGACAATCCGGGAGCCCGGCGCGGGCAGGCCTTTCGCGTCCTTCCAGCGAAGCGAGATCACGCCCACGGGCCTCGCCACCGACCTGTTCGGGAGGCTCCAGGAAATCGCTGCGCCCACGCTCCTCGTGCACGGCGCGCTCGACCGGGCGGTTCCCGTGGAAGGCGCCATCCTTGCCGGCGAGAAGATCCCAGACTGCGAAGTGTACCTGATGGAGGGATGCAAGCACTGGCCCCAGAAGGAGCGCCCGCAGGAGTTCGCGCGCGTCCTGCAGGCGTACCTTGGGAGGAGGCTCTGACCGGGTTTCTGCGCGAGGGGAAGGGGCGGCCCAACCGGGGCCTAGCCCCGCTTGGCACAGCACGGGCGTGACGGCCCCGCGCAAGTGAGCAGGCCGAGGCAGACGACGGTGGCCTACCTCGGCCGCGTGGAGGAGGACCAGGTCCCGTTCCTCAGGGCCGCGTACTCGAAGAGGAAGCCCCGTCTCGTCTGGGACGACGAGGCGGGGTCATAGTGGGAAGCCATCATGCTGACGCGCGATCCGAGGCTGGTTCAGGCCAATTCGAACGTCGTTCAACATTCATTCGTTTGTCCTAGCGACGAATAAGGAGCGCGATGTGGGATGTCGGTGCAATACCTCGTCGTCGCAAGGGCTTGAAGGCTGACGCGTGAACCGATGGCTGCTGCCTCTTTTTTCGAATACTTGGGCTATTGAATCTGCCCGGTATCTCTTTTCCCCACGTTTCGGACGCTCGGAGCAAGCAGCATAGCCATCGCAAGCAGTACCATGGTCGCTCCAGAGCCGACGAACCATAACGGAGCTCCAAGCAGATCCGCAAAAACGGAGGGGGCTGCGAGGCCCATGGGCATGCCCCACGCCATGATGGTTCCGTAGAGGCCGAAAACGCGGCCTAGGTACTCAGGAGGTATCTGCTCCTGCATAAGGGCAGTCTGGGTTCCCGCGTACAACGGGGAGCATGCGCCCATAAGAAAGCTCATCGGCAGGAAAGCAGCGAACAATGACGGGCCGAGCGATCCGGATACGATTGCGGCAATGCCGAAGCCGGCAATCGCGGCGACCATGGTGAACGACCTATTGCGGAACCCTCCCGTAACCGCCAAGATGCCGGACCCAGCCAGCATGCCTGCAGAAAAAAGGATTTCCACCAAAGCGGCATCCCCCGTGCTACCGCCAAAATGCCCCAAGGTCATTATTGGGAACAATGCCGCGAGCGGAGAGAACGCGAAAGCGAAGACGAACCCGCACCAAAGAAGGGCGAACAGCCCCCTGTACCCCCTAATCAGCTTGTAGCCGTCCGAAATCTCAGAGAAGAGCTCTCGAACCTTATTGGAAAAGGACAAGCTGCGGTCGGCTTCGTCGAGGCCCCCTGCGTCTATCTGTGCGGCGAGGACGGCTAAAGAAGCGAAAAGCGCTCCCAGCACGTCGAGGACAATCATAGCGGTAATGCCCGCCACGGGATAAATCACTGCTGCAAGCGCGACGCCAAGAATGTATCCGCCGGACTGAATCGCCTGAGTCACCCCCGATAGGCGAACGAGATGCTCTGGCGGGGCGAGATGGGGCGTGAGAGATTGGGAGGCTGGCGTGTAGAACGAAGTGCCAACTGCACGGAGAAACAGGGCGATGAGAATTAGCCATGCAGGTAAGCTGCCGGCCAACGAGGCAATCGCCAAGGCGGCGCCCACCGCGGCAATGAAGAGGTCGGCGCCGATGAGGACACGTTTCAAAGGCAGTCTGTCGACAACGGCGCCCGCAAGGATTCCGAACAAAGCAATCGGCAGAAAGGCTGCCAGCGATGCTAAGGAGAGGAGAGAAGACGACCCTGTCGTGAGGGCGAGATGCCAAATAAGACCCATTTGGAGAATCGAACTCGTCAATGTCGAAACGAGCTCCCCGCCCCATACGAAACAAAGCTTGAATTGCCATGAATGGCACAGCAGAGCAGACCTGCCCCGAGAGGTTTCAAATATCATGGTTATGTCCAATCGTGAAATGGCGTGCAGAAAAACAGCGCGACGCCACAACAGCGCCGCTTTCTAGGCGCTCATCCACGTGCGGAAAAGACCAACCACGACACCCCTCCTTTGTTAATTCGGTCTGGCAAACCATGTAATATTAACGAGGCTTGAGTTTGCCTGTCAAGAATCGACCATCGGTAAGGGCAATCTTCTCTGGCCATTCGATTCCTTTTGTATCTATGGCTGCATTTACGTTATGCGGTTATTTATTTCGTTAGAATTCCCAAGCAAAACGCTTTTATGCACCATGTCTGTGCAAGCGAGAAAAGCCATTACTAAACCTCGGTCCACAAAAATATCGACTTGGCTTTTCATTGAGCCGATACTTCCAACACCGCTGAAAACGAACCAAACGCGTAGCTCTTGCGTGTCCGCAACTCGCACCATCAAAGTATGCAAGCATCTTGATGAGTAGGATAGCCTCTGATCGTCTGTATCTCAATTCGGAACAAAGATCCTGGGAAAAGGGGTCTGCAGCGCCGAACGCGAACAATGTGTGTACGCCGTCGAGAAATGAGGCGCGCGCCGAGAAACCGGCGGTCCATACTCCACGCCGCACCCTGGCGCAACGGTGCAGATGGGCCGCCTGCAGGGTTGCGCCACGCTGGAAACGGGTCATCATCCCGATTGGGACCGAAACGAGAGAAGGAGAGCGAAATGAACGACATCCACGGCGAGGTCGGCATAGACGTGGAGCGGCTGCGCGCCGCCGACCCGGATGTGTTTCACAAGGTCGTATTTTCTGAATTCACAAAACCTTCTTTTCGGCTGTCACGCCCCCTCGCTCTCGTGGCGGAAGACGCGCTCGCGGGCGTCGCCGTCCGACTTGCGGAACTGCTCCTTGTAGCAGAACCAGTCGAGGTAGTGCTGCAGGTGCTTGGTCGCCACGCCGTGGAAGCCGTCCATGAAGTGCCCGAGCCTCGAGTGCATCGAGTTCACGACGTTGATGTTGTCGGACGTGCGGTCCTTCGCGTTGA
>JAGAWD010000466.1 GCA_017941585.1 Olsenella sp.
AGAGCACCTCGCGCGCACCTCCGACGTCGGGCACCACGCACGGCACGCCCCATGCGCCCGCCTCGAGCAGCGAGGTGCAGAAGCCCTCGGAGCGCGTGGGCAGGCAGAAGACGTCCGCCTGCGAGAGGAGCGCCGAGAGGTCGGGGTGTCCGAGGTTGCCCAGCAGGCACACGTTATTAGGAAGGTCGGACTCGAGCGCCGCGCGAAGGACGCCGTCGCCCGCCATCAGGACCCGGTAGCCCCCTCCCAGGAGGCGCGCGGCCGCGGCGAGCTCGAGCGGGCCCTTCTCCCCCGCCAATCGGCCCACGTAGGCGACGAGGCGCTCGGTCGGCGCCACGCCGAACTCCGCGCGGAAGTCGCGCCCGGAGGACTCGGCGCGAAACGCCGGCGCGTCGATGGCGTTGGGGATGACGAGGTCCGTCGCTATGCCGAAGGTGGCGAGCCACGCGGCGCTCTTCCTGCTGATGCCCGCGAAGGTCGGCGTGCGGCGCAGGTCGCGCCTGGTCATGAGGTGCTCGTGGGCGCGCGCCGCGGCGTCGACGAGCCCGCCCGCGAGGCCACCTGCGCCAAAGGTGAGGTACGCCGAGCCGTGGTCGAGCATGATCGCGGGCGCGCCGACGCGCCGCGCGAAGTCGAGCCCGTCGACGGAGTGCTCGTAGAAGCGCGTGTTCACGAGGACGCGGTCGATGCCGAGCGAGGCGACGGACTCGAGCAGCCGGCGGTGGCGCGCGTTCCTCCTCGCGATGGGGAGGCGCCCCGCCATGAGCGCGTGGCACGGCAGGCGCACGATGCGCACGCCGTCCGCCTGCACCTCGACCTCCGGCGACTCGTCGAGGCGGCTCGTCACCACCACGACCGCGTTGCCGGCGCGTGCGAGCTCGTGGGCGAGGTTCTTGGTGAAGCTCTCCACGCCCCCCACGTGCGGGGCGTACTGTGCAGAGAATATCGCGTAGGAGTGGACCAACGCTGCCTCCCTACCGCGTCTTCGCGTGGCCGGGAGCGGCGGCTCGGCCGGGGGCGGCGGCGTGCCGGGGCGCGCCGGCCCACTGGCCGCAGCGCTTGAGCATGGCCATGCGTGCCGTGACGTAGCGCTTCTCCACGGCCTCCCCCAGCGCGTGGGCGGCTGCGCAAGCGAGGCCGCTGCCGAAGCACGCGAGCAGCGAGTCCACCGAGACGAAGGCCCCGAGCGCGAGCAGCGCGACCTTCTGCCAGGGCCAGCCGACACCGGGCCAGGCGAGCGCCTCTATCACGATCAGCGCCGCGAGCGGCATGAGCAGCGGCCCGTACCACTGCTTCTGGATGAGGCTCGTGAGCTCGGAGGTGTAGGCGCCCGAGGTGCGGATGTTCACGTGCACGCCCGTGGCGAGGCTCACGATGCCGTTTGCGGTCTCGCGGATCGTGCCGGAGATGTGGCCGGAGAGCGCCTCGTAGGCCAGGAAGTACGTGGGATACACCATGGCCGAGACCCAGGCGAGGTAATCGAGCGGGCCGGCCGTGGGACCGATGTTGTGGCGGGCGCCGTTGCCGTTCACGAAGGGGAAGGTGAGCCACCAGACGAGCGCGAGGGCGCCCACGCAGACGACGCGCAGGAACACCGGCCCCAGCAGGAAGCGGCGCAGGCGGTGCGTGCCGGGGGCGGCGTCGGCCGCGGCGTTGGCCTGCTCCTCGGCGACGGCGCTTCGGGGGTTGCCGTCCTCGTCCCAGAAGAGGGAGTCGTCGACCTGGGTGCGGCCGACCTTCTCGCCCGTGGGCGAGTAGTGCACCCCCACGCCGTAGGCGCCCTCGACGCCGCCCACCATGTCGCGGTGGAGCGTTGCCTCGCGGTTGTCCTCGAAGTACTCCTTCAGCAGGCCGTAGGCCTTGTTGACCTCGGTCATCTTCCGCTGCGCGACGTCCGGCTCGATGCCGTTTCTGGCCGCGTTGTCGGGATGGTACTTCTGGGCGAGCGCCATGAAGCGGTGGCGCAGCTCGCGCCTGTCGTAGCGCTCGGGCAGGCCCAGGATCTCCTCGGCCTCCGACTGTGTCATGTCCTGCTTGGGCAAGGTGCCTCCCGTGGGTCTGGGCCCGACGCGTCGCTTGTACGGCCGCGCGGTGCGGCCGCCACCGTGACCCGTGGCCCGTGGTCCATGGTCCGTGGTCCGTGGTCCGTGGTCCGTGGTCCCATGAAAATGGCGGCCCGCGCCGCCACGTTGATGCCATTCCTTATCCGAGGCATTCTACCAGCAACGCCCCACCGGGGGCGTCGCGGACGCCTCGATGTGGAGACGGGGTGCAGACGCGTGCAGAGGCGTGCAGAGGCGTGCAGACGAGGCGCGAGCGGTGCGGCACCACTCAGCACGACCGCAGGGCACGGGGTTGTCTCAGATTACTCTCACTCTGGTTTTTCAAAACTGCATTGCTTTATCTCAACCCATGCGGGTAGAATCAGGAATACGAGACGACAAGACCATCTCCTGTCCTCTCTATTTCAGCTGCCTCTGACAGTGGCCCCAACCTTTTGCCGGGGAACCACAGATCGGGGGCCGTTTTGTCTCTATAGAGGAAACGTGACGCGTACGGCCATACTCGTAGATGGGAACTACTACCTTCGGCGTGCCCGCAAGCTGAGGGGAAGCAAGCCGCCGGTGGAATGTGCCAAGGAGCTCCACTCGTATGCCGTCGAGCACATCACGCAGCATCGTGACGTAAAACTCGAGTATGGCAGCAGGTCCC
>JAGAWD010000467.1 GCA_017941585.1 Olsenella sp.
CTACTCGCCGTCGCGTTCGACGTGGTCGCGGGACTGCTGAAGGTCCTTCGGGCCCTGATAGAGCTCGAGGCCGCAAAGAGCGAGAGGAGGGAGGGCCTTGCCAAGGCACGTAGGCCCAGGCACCTTAGATAGCAGGGGCCTCGTGGTGCTGGAACACCCGAGGCCCTAAAGAATTCTAACGGCGCCGCCTAGAAGGAAGCGTAGGCCGCCGTCGGCTACATCTTCGCACCGCGGGAGCGCGAAGTCAACGCCCCATCTCCGGCAACATCCCCGGCTCGCAACCCGCGGTGACGCCCCGGCGCCAACACCCGAGGCCGCGCAGCGCCCGTGCCACACGCCACACGGCGGCCGATGCGCATGCCAAGTCTTTCAGGTTTCCGCGAGGGTTCCTTTAAGCATGTCCCAAGCCTCGTGCAAACGTCGTGGCAACGCCCCGACGCCGCCCGCGCCCATCGCCGCAGGCGATAACCTTGCATCGACATCAGAAACGCGACGGATGGGAGAAGAGATGGCCACCACACCACGGGAGAGGCTCCGCAAAGAGCTCGCGAACATCAACGGCAGCAACGGCAAAGGCGGCAACGCCAGCGGCGCCCCGTCCGACACCAAAGTCACCCCGCCTGATGACAACGGTGGGTTCCTGCGCTACCTGGGTGTCGCCGCCGTGACCGGCGCGCTCATCGTCTCAATGTGCCCGACGCACGCCTTTGCCGCGTCCGGATCCGCGTCCGGATCCGCAAATGTAAGTGCCAGCGCCTCCGCCCAGGCAACGCAGGAGAGCAGCGCTCCCCCGGCCAAGCCCGGCAGCGGCTCGTCTGGCGGCGACGCGGGCGGCCCCGGTGCCTCGGGTGGCTCTGGTGCCTCGGGTGCCCCCTCCGGCATGCCCGGCGAGCCTCCTGACGGCAAGGGCGGTGGCGGCCCCAACACAAAGTCGTTCGACTACAGTGGGACCTACTCCGCCTCCCTCGTCGCAGACGCCACGGAGAAGAGCTCCGACGGCGAGACCGTCACCGCCACCGAGACCGACCAAAACGCGGCGCTCGCACAGAACGGCGGCACGCTCGCGCTCACCAATGCCACGCTCGAGAAGTCGGGCGACGACACCGACGGAGACCGCTGCAACTTCTACGGCGCAAACGCAATTCTGCTCTCCGTCGGGCAGAACTCCCTCGCCAAGGTCTCGGGCGCCCGACTCAACTCGACCTCCGAGGGCTCGAACGCGATCTTCGCCACTGACTCGGGCACGGCGTACGCAAACGATGTCACCATCACCACGAGCGCGGACAACGCCCGCGGGCTCGACGCAACCTACGGCGGCACGATCCTCGCCAACAACCTCAGCGCATCTACCCAGGGCGAGCACTGCGCCGCAACCGCAACCGACCGCGGGGGTGGGTCAGTCTCCGTCACCAACTCGACCCTGAACACCTCGGGATCCGGCTCGCCGCTCATCTACTCGACGGGAGACATCGAGGTGAGCAGTACCACGGGCACGGCAACGGGCAGCCAGATCGCAGCCGTCGAGGGACTCAACACCGTCCTCATCAACAACTCGACGCTCGAGAGCACGCGCACGAGCTCCTCCGGCTCGGATCGAGTCGCCAACGGCGTGCTCATCTACCAGTCGACCTCGGGTGACGCCGAGACCACCACGGGAGAGACGGCCACCTTCCAGGCGGCGAACTCCACGCTCAGAAGCGCCATAACCTCGGGTGCCATGTTCTACCTCACCAACACGAGTGCCGACGTCGTGCTCTCCCACACGACGCTCGACTTCGATGCCGCCACTGCAAAGCTCCTGCTCGCCTGCGGCAACAGCTCCAACAACTGGGGCAAGGCGGGCTCGAACGGGGCCACCGTGCGCCTCACCGGCATCGCGGAGACGCTCGCCGGCGACATCGAGGCAGACACCATCTCGCAGGCGGACGTCTACCTCACCGACTCCACCACGTGGACGGGCGCGGCCACCATCTCCCAGAACGACACGGCGTCCACGAGCGAGAGCCCGCTTAGCGTGAGCGTCGATTCCACGTCTGTCTGGGTGGTTGCCAAGGACTCCACAGCCTCCAACCTCACCGTGGCGGACGGCGGACGCGTCGTCGACTCCGAGGGAAGGGCCGTCACGATCGTGGTCGCGGGCGAGACCAAGGTCAAGGGCGACTCCAACCTCACCGTCACGGTGAGCGGCGCCTACTCGACCAGCTACGACTCCTCCAAGGCGGGCACGCTCGCCACGAAGACGATCGACCGGTCCGGCTTCGACGCGGCATTTGGAACGAGCACCGCCTTCGAGATGGGCTCGCAGGGCACTGGCGACTCGGGCTCTGCCACCTCCCCGGCCCCTTCAGCCGGCAACTCAGCGTCGGCGCCCAATGCCGGCAACGCGCAGGAAAGCCCCCTGGCCACCTGGTGGGATGGCGTCGTCGCATTCTGGAAGGGCGTCTTCGGCATGGCATAGCGGCTGCCGCAGCGGGATGGCGCAGCGGGATGGCGTGACATCGGCGGCGTCAGGACCGCACGCCATTCGCCGCGCCTCGGCATGGCTCCGCTTGCGGGGCGCGGGCTAGGCCCGCCGCCCTACCCCACCAGCACGTCCTTGCCGCGGAAGGCGATGCCAAAGGGGTGAATGCGCTCGGGCACGATGCCACGCTCCGCGATGCCGGCGACGTACCCGCGCTCCTCGATCTGCTCGCGGGCGCGCGCCACGGTGTCCTCGAGCGTCTCCTCGCGACGCGGATCGAAGACCTTGAACTCGAGAATGACGGCAGGGTCGGCACCGGCCGCACCGTCCGTGGGGATAAGCGCAACATCGTAGCGGCCGTATCCGCTCTCGCGGTTGGACTCCACCACGTAGCGGCCGCGGAGCTCCACGAGCAAGCCCAGCACCAGGCCGTGGTAGAAGCGCTCAGGTTCGCTCCGCGCAGGCTCGACCCCGGAGTCGAAGAAGGACATGCAAGCCCGGGTCACGTCGGCGAGGTAGGCCGTCATGGCTTCGGCGTCGAGGGCGAGGAGTGCCCGAACGAAACGCCCGTAGCGGGCCTCCGCTCCCCCGAACCAGCCCTGGACCATGCGGTCGAAGCTGGCGCGCACCTCGCCGTTGGTGAGCACGAGCGGGCGCGGGGTGTGTACCAGATCCCTGGGCACGGGGCCGGGCGAGGTCACGTAGCCCGCCGCGAGCAGGAGCGCCCAAACGGAGTTCGGACGCGATCCCAGCTCGGAGAACACGACCTGCTCGTCGATGACCTTCTCCACGGCGCCACCCTGCAGC
>JAGAWD010000468.1 GCA_017941585.1 Olsenella sp.
AGTATCCTTGGTCCGAGGGCCCGAAGCAGACGCCTGATGCCCTGTAGGAAAGAGACGACGCCCACTCGGAGGTGGACGTCGTTGAGAGTTCTATGGAGCGGGTGACGGGACTCCGGCTTTCGCTCCGCGAAATCCGACGGCTTCGCGCTGAAGCGCTCCGCCCGAATGCCTAAAAACAGCCCGCTGGGCTGTTTTCTTAACGGCATTCCACCTCATCGATTCTAGCCCCTGTTCTTCCTTGAAACGACGACGCCCACCCGGAGGTGGACGTCGTTGAGAGTTCTATGGAGCGGGTGACGGGACTCGAACCCGCGAATGCGAGCTTGGGAAGCTCGTGCCTTACCACTTGGCGACACCCGCGCAACAGACGTAATGATACCGTTCTTTTCTGAATGATGCACGGATATGTGACGAATTATGAAAATATTTCTTGCGCGGGCTGCTGTGCTGGGGTATTATCAACTTCGCTCGTTTGACGGGTCACACGCGGGTGTGGCGGAATTGGCAGACGCGTACGGTTCAGGTCCGTATGGGGGCAACCCCGTGAAGGTTCAAGTCCTTTCACCCGCACCATTTAATGATTAGCCCCTCTGGGGCTTTTTTTATTGTCTCCTTCCCCCAATTGGGACAGAAAAATAATTCCGAAACACACCCCAGACAGTAGTAACCTGTTGAGATTAGAGAGTTGCATACGACAAAGCAGAGAATGAAAGGAATGATGCATCATGTCTGCTTCACGTAGCGGAAAGGCCATGGCGCTCAAGGGCTTGGCGTCTGCGGGCAAGGCGCTTGGCGTCGCGGGTGTCGCCACCGGCGCCGTGCTGGGCGGCTGCCAGGCAGTGTACGAATGGGGCAAGGAATGCTACGCCACCCCGGCCGAGCAAGCGCTCACCTATCCGGG
Source organism: Olsenella sp. (assembly GCA_017941585.1). Classification (GTDB taxonomy): domain Bacteria; phylum Actinomycetota; class Coriobacteriia; order Coriobacteriales; family Atopobiaceae; genus Olsenella_J. The sequence continues at coordinate 902 of JAGAWD010000468.1, forward strand.
CGACGAGCTGATGGAACGCTTCGACCAGTCTCTCGTCGAAACGGTCACGAGCGCCATCACGATCAATGCGCCGGTCGAGGAAGTGTACCCCTGGATTTACCAGTGGGGCGGCACGAAGTCCGGTTCCCTCAGCTCTGAGTGGCTCGAGCGCGTGTTCGGACGGATGTCGATTTTCAACCGCTACGAGATTTGCGAAGAATGGCAGATGCCCGACTCGTTCATGCCCGGCGACTTCATGGAGTGGGATCGCTCCGGCATGGGCTGCGAGGCGGCCGACGTCGTCGCTGACAAGTACATCTTGAGCTTCTCCGACATCAAGCACCCGCCAAGGGCGCGCGGCGCATATGCCATCGCCGGCGGAACCGTCGACGACATGAACTTCATCTGGGGCTGGTATTTCATCCCGCTGAAGGGCAACCGCACCCGCTTTATCTGCCATTGGAAGTATTACGGCTCGAAGAACGCTGCGACGCGCTTTGCCTTGAAGCGCGCCATCCTCATGTGCGGTACCGCCATGCAGCGTTGGCAGATGGAGTACACCAAGAAGTGCGCCGAGGGCACGATGCCGGTGCACAAGCACGTGAAGCTCTATCGTAAGATCTTCGGTCCGTATCACTACGTCTCTGACGAGGTTCAGGACAAGACCGACTGCACGCACGTGCGCGACGGCCGCGAGGCTCCCGCTATCGAGGAAGTGCGTCCCGCCAAGATGGCCGATCCGGCCTGGCCGCCCGTCGAGGGGCCGTGGGACGTCGATTACGACTACTACAAGGAGCGCATCCCGCGCGCCATCGAGGAAATCAAGGCGCAGGCGGCGAAGCAGCAGGCGGCAGCCGACGCCAAGATCGCCGCGCTCGAACAGGAGCTCGCTGCGCTCGAGGCAAGGTAAGTCGAACAGCGTAATGCGGCGGATCGGGGGCATCCCCAATCCGCCGATAGATAGGAAGGAAACACAATGGATAAGAACATTCGCATCGCGATCATCGGCGGTGGCCCGGCCGGACTTTCCGCAGGCATGTATCTCGAGCAGGCTGGCTACGAGAACTACACCATCTTCGAGCGCAACGGTTGGGTTGGCGGCAAGTGCCATTCCCCCGAGTACAACGGTCGCCGCTACGAGCTGGGCGCCATCATGGGCGTGCCGTCCTACTACGCGATCAAGGACGTCGAGGACTTCTGCGGCATCACGCATGACGGTCCGCGTCTGAACCGCAACTACAAGGACCTCAAGGGCAACGTCGTCGACCCGTTCGACCCGAAGAAGCATCCGCTGCACGCACCGCGTCTGCTGCGCATGAAGAGCCAGGTCAAGAAGTTCGGCGAGCTGCTGCTCACCAAGTACAAGGGCTACGATGTCAACGGCCACCGCGGCGTTGCGCAGGGTCGTTACGACGGCTACGCCGTCACGCCCGAGCGCGAGCATGTCGAGGGCGAGAACCCGAACCTGAAGGACCTCGCGTTGCCGTTCAAGGAGTTCTGCGAGCTCAACGGCGTCGAGCTCGTCCAGGACATCTGGATTGGGCCGTTCACCTCGTTCGGCTACGGCTACTTCGACGAGATCCCGGCAGCGTACGTGCTGAAGTACCTCGACTTCCAGACCACGATGAACTTCGTGAAGGTCAACCTGTGGACCTGGAAGGACGGCACGCAGTCCATCTGGGAGCACCTCAACGACAAGATCAAGAACCCGGCGCGCCTGAACTCCGACATCACCAAGATCGAGCGCAAGGACGGCAAGGTCTTCATCACCGTCAACGGCGCCGTCGAGGAATTCGACAAGCTGATCGTCACGTCTCCGCTGCAGTACTTCGGCGAGTACGCCGACATTCGCGACGACGAGAAGAAGTACTTCGACAAGATCGACTACGAGCGCTATGACGTTCAGGGCTTCCTGACCGAGCCCGACAAGGCGCCCGAGATCTCGTACTACATCATGGAGAACATGGTTCCCGAGCGCCTCGGCCACCTGATGGTCTATTACCATCGTTGGCCCATCGACGACCCGGACCAGATGTACGTCACGTATGCGCTGCGCAAGCATCGCGATCTCAAGGAAGTCGACTACGAAGAGTGCAAGAAGATGGTGCTCGCCGACCTCGAGACCATGGGCAACCCGGCCAAGGAAGTCATCGAGGAGCGTTCGTGGTACTACTTCCCGCATGTCTTCTCCGAGGATTACGCTGCGGGTTGGTATGACGACGTCGAGGCGATGCAGGGCAAGTACGACACGTACTACGCCGGCGAGATCATGAGCTTCGGTGACATGGACGAGACGGCTGAGTACAGCCGCGAACTTGTCGAGCGCTTCTTCAAGTAAGCTTTGACGTTTTTGTAACACCCTCGCTCTTGTCCGCCTCGTCGTGGACGGGGCGGGGGTGTTCGCTTGGCTTCGGCTAATGTAAGTGGTTTAGTTCCTGACCACACTGCGTGTGTTCAGGAAATAGTTCTGGAAATATGTACGGGGGCAAGCTAAAGCTTGCCCGGCCTCGCTGAAAACGAGCCACTGGCTCGTTTTCCG
>JAGAWD010000469.1 GCA_017941585.1 Olsenella sp.
GGGCCGACATCGGCCTTTTTTACCCTGAGACCAGCGTAGCCCAGGAGGGGAGCCTTCTCTGGCTCGCCCCGCCCAGTGGGGCTCGCAGGTTCGGAGCTGATGAACATATCGTCTGCGCTTGGGGTCGTCCACGCGAGGCGCTTTTGCGCCTGACACCCTCGGTCAATCGTCCACGCGAGCCGCTTTTGCGCCTGAGGTCGTCCACGCGAGCCACTTTTGCGCCTGACACCCTCGGTCAATCGTCCACGCGAGCCGCTTTTGCGCCTGGGGTCCCATCCACTCGGCCGCATTTTGCGCTCCAAGTCGGTCGGGGCGAAGGGGATGCCGCCGGTGTAGGAAGCTTCCAACATCTCCACCGCATCCCTGAGTCTCTCGATGTGGTTTTGCGTTCCGAGATCTTCGGCGAGGAGGGGGATGCGCCTTTGCACCGGGAGACCTCCTCCAATTAGTTCCGAAGAGCCAGCTGTTTCGAAGAGTTCATTTTGTCGCTAGGGGTTGATGGTCCTTTCGCGCGGGCCCGGACATACGGATTTCACGCGGATTGCACGTGAATCTTGGGTGCAGGATCGGGGCGAGCCATGTTGCGTCGATGTTTCGGGATTCCGTCCAATTGCTGTCCGTCATGGCCATTTTCCGCCATGCGCTTGACTCGTTTTCCCTATGTGGTATTTTCTCCTTCTAAATACGCTAAATAGTGCATATACATATATTGATATACATAATTATGGAGGGGAGCATGGAGGATAAAATCCGCATCTGCATCGTGGGTGCCACGGGATACGTCGGGGTCGAGGCCGCGCGCCTCGTCTGCGGGCACCCGTGCATGTGCCTCGCCATGGCAACCGACCGCAAGGCTCCTGGCACGCGCCTCTCCGACCACTATCCCGCGCTCGTCGGAACGTGCGACATCGCGCTCTCCCTCCCAGATCCGGAGCGCATCGCCGAGAGCGCGGACGTGGCCCTGCTCGCCGTCCCCCAGACCACCGGAATGGGGATCGCGCCGGCGCTTTTGGACGCGGGCGTGAGCGTGGTCGACCTCTCGGGCGACTATCGCCTGGGCGACGCGCGAACGTACGCGCGGTGGTATGGCGCCGAGCACTCATCGCCCGAACTTCTCGCAGATGCGGTCTACGGGCTTCCGGAGCTGACCCGCGCTCGGCTGGCCGACCTGGCGGCGAGAAGGGAGGCCGGCGAGGCCGTCCTCGTAGCGACGCCCGGCTGCTATCCCACCGCCGCCGCCCTTGCCGCCGCGCCGGTCCTCGAGGCAGGCATGGTGGCGGGCGGCACCGTCGTGGTCGACGGCATCTCGGGGGTCTCGGGCGCGGGGCGCGCCTGCACGGAGGTCACGCACTTCTGCCGCGCCAACGAGTCCGTCGGGGCGTACGGCGCCGTCGGTCACCGCCACACGCCGGAGATCGAGCAGACCCTCTCGCGGCTTGCCGGCCGCGAGGTGCCCGTCTCCTTCACGCCGCACCTCGCCCCTCTCACGAGGGGGCTCGTCGCCACCGTGCACCTGGAGCTGGCTGCAGGCGTCACGTGCGAGAAGGTCCGCTCCCTCTACGAGGAAAGATATGCCGGCGAGCCCCTGGTCGACGTGCTGCCGGACGGGGCTATGCCGCAGACCGCCCATGTCGCCGGCTCCGCCCGCGCCCAGGTCGGCGTTGCCCTCGACTACAGGAGGTGCCCCCGCCTCGTGGCCTCGTGCGCGATAGACAACCTCGGCAAGGGCTCCGCGGCGCAGGCCATCCAGTGCGCCAACCTCGTCTGCGGCATCGACGAGACGGCAGGCCTGCTCCTGTCCGCGCCGGTCGTCTAGCGCCCGTTCCCGCGCCACGTCCTTGCCGGTCGTCTAGCACCCGAGCCCACGCCGTACCCGCGCCGCACCCGCCCCGCGCCCGCCCCGCGCCCGCACCATGCCCGCCGCCGTCCGCCTCGGCCGCGGGGTGCCCCAGCCGGCGCATGCGAGAGGAGACCGCCATGAGATCCTTCGACTCTATACCCGTACCGCCGACATCGACCGACCCCGCCTCGTTCGGCTTCTCGTTCTGCGAGGGAGGCGTCTGCGCCGCGGCAGGCGTGCGGGCCGCCGGCGTCCACGCCGGCTTCCGCAGGAACCCCCACCGCAAGGACCTGGCCCTCGTCACGACCGACGAGCCCTGCGTCTGCGCCGCGACCTTCACCAAGAACCGCTTCTGCGCGGCCCCCGTGCAGGTGTCGCGCGCACGCGCGGCCGCCGGGCACGCACGGGCCATCGTCCTCAACTCCGGCATCGCGAACGCGTCGACCGGCGAGCGGGGGCTCCGCTCCGCGCTGGCGGCCGGAGACCTCGTCGCGCGCGAGCTCGGATGCAGCGCCGACGACGTCCTCGTGGCCTCGACGGGCATCATCGGCAGGCAGCTTCCCCTCTCGTCGTACGAGGAGGGGATCCCCGCAGTCGTGAGGGCGCTCGACAGCACCGCGGCCGCGGCGCATGACGCGGCGGAGGCGGTCATGACCACCGACACCGTGGCCAAGGAGGTCTCGCTCGCGGGGCCGGTCGCCTGCGGGAGTGACGCCGCCCCGGTCAGGGTGCGCGTCGGGGGCTTCGTCAAGGGCTCGGGCATGATCTCACCGGACATGGCGACCATGCTCTGCGTGCTCGCGACCGACGCCCCTCTCACCCTCGCCGCGGCGCGCGCCGCGCTCTCTGCGGCCGTGGGCGGGACCTTCAACAAGGTGACCGTCGACTCCGACACGTCGACCAACGACTCGTGCTTCCTTTTGGCAACGGGCGCGGCGGGGGGCGAGCCGATTGCGGAGGGCTCGCCCGGCTTCGGCGCCATGGCCTCCGCCATCCGCTGCGCCTGCGAGAACCTCGCGCGCAAAATCGCCGCGGACGGCGAGGGGGCGACCAAGCTCGTCACGGTCGACGTCGTGGGCGCGGCCACGGAGCAGGACGCCGACGCAGTGGCGCGCGCCATCGCGAACTCGCCCCTGGTGAAGACCGCCATCTTCGGCCACGACGTCAACTGGGGGCGCGTGGCGGGGGCGGCCGGAAAGTGCGGCGTGGCGTTCGACCAGCGCGACGTCGACATCGACCTTCTCGGCGTCCCGGTGCTGCGCGGCGGACTGCCCGTGCCCGTGGACGACGACGAGATGCGGCGCCGCTTCGAGGAGCCCGAGGTGGGGATCGCCGTGAGCCTGGGGACGGGGGACGCCTCGGCGCGCATCTGGACCTGCGACCTCACGCACGACTACGTGACGATAAACGGGGAGTACCGCACCTAGGCCGCGGCGACCCGCGGCACCAGAGGAGACCCGCACCAACCCGCGGCACCAGAGGAGACCCGCGGCGACC
>JAGAWD010000470.1 GCA_017941585.1 Olsenella sp.
AGCCCATGTCCATGAACCTGCGTGCTGACGACACGTTCGTGGAGGACGAGGGCTGGCACGCGGCCGCGCTCCGCTACCAGCGCTTCCTCGAGCGCCACGAGGGTCTGCGTGTGCTCTTTCTCGAGCTCGGCGTGGGCGGCAACACGCCCGTTATCATCAAATACCCCTTCTGGCGCTACACGTACGACAACCCACGTGCCACCTACGCCTGCGTGAACTTCGGCCAGGTGATGACGGCCCGTGAGATTGCCGACCGCTCCATCCTCGTCGACGGCGACATCGACGCGGTGCTGGACGAGCTCTTGGAGGTGCGCCATGACTGAGAAACGCAAGCGCGAGCTGCTGCTCTCCCTCATCCCCGCGCTCTGCGACGAGCGGGGCGTGGAGCTGGGCCTGGGCGAGGACGCCGCAACGGACGAGCTCTTCTCGGCCTTCCGCGCCCTCGTGAACACGCGCCCGCCAATTCCCGCCGACTCCGGCTGGCTCGCGATGCAGGACGAGCTGCTGCGGGGCATGATCACAGATGCCGGCGTCACGCACGTCGAGGACATTCCGCCCGTGGCGGCCGACCCGCGCCTGCGCCTGTGGCGCGGCGACATCACCACGCTGACGGCCGACGCCATCGTGAACGCCGCCAACTCCCAGATGCTCGGCTGCTGGGCCCCTGGCCACCATTGCATCGACAATGCCATCCACACCTTCGCCGGCGTGCAGCTGCGCGCGGAGTGCGCCCGCATCATGGACGCGCAGGGCCACGAGGAGCCAACGGGTCTGGCCAAGATCACACCTGCCTACAACCTGCCCTCTAGGCACGTCATCCACACGGTCGGGCCCATCGCGCAGGGGAGGCCGACTGCACGGCACCGCCTTCAGCTCGCTCAGTGCTATCGAAGCTGCCTCGACCTCGCCGCGAAGGGCGGCCTGCGCTCCGTCGCGTTCTGCTGCATCAGCACGGGCATCTTCGGCTTCCCGCAGGTGGAGGCCGCGCAGATTGCCGTGCGCACCGTGCGCGAGTGGCTCGACGCTCACGAGGGTTCGGGCGTCACCGTCGTGTTCAACGTGTTTGGCGATGTGGACGAGGCAATCTACGGCAGCCTGTTATCGTGACGACCCAAGAAGGCCACCCGCCAGCTAGACAGGCGGCCGTCCGCGTCAACGTCCTCGCAGGCAGGACCGCTACAAAATTGTTCGATTCTCCAGGCGCTCCGGACTTAGGTACCGGGGCGCCTTTTTGATACGTAGAGGGGACTCGTGTGCCCGTTAGCCTAACGCGAGCGGTCGTATTTGCGGTCGTAAAATTTATCGACCGACAATACGACCGCTCCTCTAGAATGGAGACATGGTGAGTACGAAGAAGGGGGAGGCCGTTGAGAGAGTCGAAAGACCTTGAGTTCAAAGAGAAGGTGACGAGTACCTTTCTGAAGACCGTCAGTGCGTTTGCAAACTACGGTGCTGGGGAGGTCCTGTTCGGCGTCGATGACTCCGGAAATACAGTTGGAGTGCCGGACGTGGAAGGGGCATGCCTCTCAATCGAAAACAAGATCAACGACTCCCTGTCTCCTGTCCCGGACTATTCGCTTTCAGTCAACAGGCGCACCAACGTGATCACGCTTGTTGTGAGGGAGGGGCTCCACAAGCCGTATCTCTATAGGTCAAGGGCGTATCGCCGAAGCGATACGGCAACTGTCGAGGTGGACCAGCTCGAGCTGAGGAGGCTCATCCTCGAGGGACAGAACCTCACGTTCGATGCGACGGGTTCGCGGGCACACGAGCTCGCGTTTTCCCGGTTGGAGTCCCGGATGCAGAGTGTTCTCGGAGTTGGCACCCTTACGGACGACATGCTGAGGACGCTCGAGCTGAAGGACGGGGACGGTGCGTATACGGTTGCAGGCGAGCTGCTTGCGGACACGAACAGCTTTCCCGGGATCGATATGGCCAGGTTCGGGGAATCTATCAGCATCTTCCTTGACAGGGAGACGCACGATCACTGCTCGGTGTTGGAGCAGTACGACGCAGCCTTGGCCTTATACCGCAAGTACTACCAATACGACAAGGTTGAGGGTGCTACCAGAAAGACATACGAGCTCGTCCCGGAGAGCGCCTTCAGGGAGGCGCTTGCCAACGCGATCGTCCATAGGACTTGGGACGTGGGTGCTCACGTAAGGATCTCGATGTTCCAGGACAGAATTGAAGTTTCTTCTCCTGGTAGTTTGCCACCTGGTATTAGCGAGCATGAGTATCTCGAGGGACAGGTCTCCAAGCTGAGGAACCCAATCCTCGGGAGTGTCTTCTTCCGGCTGAGGCTCATCGAGCGCTTTGGGACCGGCGTGCTCCGTATCAGGGATGCCTACAGGGGCTCTGAGAGGCAGCCGCAATTCAAGGTGTTCGAGAACTCGATTCTCGTGATCTTGCCCCTCTTCAGCGAGGAAATGGATCTCCCGGATGACGAAGGGAGGGTGTACCGCGAGCTCGTGGGGAGGTCCCTCCAGATGTCGGAGCTGACGGAAAAGACGGGATTCGGGAGGACGAAGACCCAGGAGATCCTCGAGGGGCTTGTCGAGAAGGGATACGTCTTCGTGTCCGGCAGGGGAAGGGGCACGCGGTATACGGCCACACGGTAGGCTTCTCCGGTGGGATATCATCGCTACCAGCGCAAACGCAGTCGGGTGACGTCATGACGTCGCCCGACTTCGAGTGAGGCGACGTCACGGGTGCGGAAAGAGTGCTCGTGATGTCGTTTTGACGTCCGCCGGGAGGATAGCCAGAACCACGACGGACAGCGTGGACACAAGAGCGCGTTCCGAACCATCAGGAACTACCAAAACTACGTTATTCTGGTTGAGTGGGAATAAAACGGAGGGAAAACACTCTTTCACGGTCTACCCCGAAACACAACGTTACCGCAGGTCAGAAGTGGTGTGTCGAGATTCTCGGCACACCGCTTCGCGTGGGAAGGCAACGTTTTGCCCGGGATTGATTGTGGCAAGTTTTGTAGGGGCTTGGCGCAGTGGCAACGCGACAAATCATACAACCAGTCGTCCCATAACCATACAACCGGCCTCTTCTAGGCTGCATGACAGGTTGGACGATTGGGGGTTGTATGAAGGTGGACGATTGCCTCGTCGATGACATTGTGAGGTACGAGACCGAGCAGGAGTGGCTCGAATTCAAGGAGAACTGGTTCGAGCCGTCTCAGCTCGGGGAGTATGTCTCGGCGTTCTCGAGTGTTGCGGATGCTTTGGATCGATTTGTACCGGAATTCGCACTGCTCGGAGTCCTCACAAGCG
>JAGAWD010000471.1 GCA_017941585.1 Olsenella sp.
CCCGGCTGCCTTGGAGCGCAAATTGGCGTCGAGTGGATTCCCAGGAGCGCAAATAGGCGTCGAGTGGATTCGCCAATCGTCCACTCGAGCCACTTTTGCGCTCCCAGTCGTCCACTCGACCCACTTTTGCGCTCCGACCCCTCGGCCAGTCGTCCACTCGAGGCACTTTTGCGCTCCGACCCCTCGGCCAGTCGTCCACTCGAGCCACTTTTGCGCTCCAGGTCTGTGACCTGTTTTGTGGCGCTGTGGTTTGTGTGCGCGGCTTTGGGTAGACTAGTCTGTGAATTGAAAGTGGTATGGTAGGAATTTGAGCTGCCGGCCTGATTCTGAGGGGCGGCAGAGGGTCAAAGAAGACTGCTCATCACATGAAGGCAATAATCGAAGGCGCTATGCGCTATGCGCTATGCAAAGGAAGGACATTTCCGCATGTCAGAGAACGAAACCAAGAGCGAGAAGACCCCCGTTAACCGCGAGCTGCTCGAGGCCACGCTCGACGTCATCCGCCAGAGCCTGCAGGCCGACGGCGGCGACGTTGCGTTGGTCAACGTCGACGACGAGGGTGTCGTCACCCTCGAGATGCAGGGCGCCTGCGCTGGCTGCCCTCTTTCCAGCTTCGACATGAGCGAGGGCATCGAGCGCATCCTCAAGGAGCACGTGCCGGGTGTCACCCAGGTCCGTCCCGCTATGGAGTGGTAGTCCCGCCGCCCGTCCGTTAGACACATATACTCCGCTTGAGTAGAATCACTGGTGGGTGGCGCGAGCCGCCCGCCTTTCCGTTTGTTTCCGTTTGGCCCGATACGTCGCGCCTCCGCGCAATCGTATCGCCGTTGCTGCGCACCGCGCGTGCGCCACGAGCGAAAAGAGCAGACATGGTTCTTTCAGACAGGGACATCAAGCGCGAGATGGCGGCCGGCAGGATCGTCGTCACGCCGCTCGACGAGAAGGACATCCAGCCCGCGTCGGTCGACGTGCGTCTGGGCTCAAACTTCCGCATCTTCAAGAACTCGTCTCATGCATACATCGATCCCACCCAGAGACAGGAGGGGCTCACCGAGTCTATCGACGTGCCGGAGGGGGAGACGTTCGTGCTGCACCCCGGGCAGTTCGCCCTCGGCACCACCCTCGAGCGCATCGCCGTCGCCGACGACATCCTCGGCAAGCTCGAGGGCAAGTCCACGCTCGGCCGCCTCGGCCTCATGATCCACTCGACGGCCGGCTACGTTGACCCCGGCTGGGACGGCGAGATCACGCTCGAACTCTCGAACGTGGCAACCCTGCCCATCGTCCTGCACCCTGGCATGCGAATCGGCCAGATGTCGTTCGAGCGCATGAGCTCCCCCTCGGAGCGCCCGTACGGCAGCGCCGACCTCGGCAGCCACTACCAGGGCCAGTCTGGTGCGACGCCCTCGCACCAGCTCGCGGACTAGGGGGACCCATGTGGCTTGACGCCCTCTACCACGCAATCGACCCCGTCGCCTTCCAGATTGGTCCCGTCGCGGTCCGCTGGTACGGCCTCGCGTACTTCTTCGGCTTCGTGTGTGCCGCGATCGTCATCTACAGGATCGCCCGGCGCTGGGAGCTCGAACTTACCGTTGACAGCCTCACGACGGTGGTCGTGGGCATCGCCTTCGGCGTGATCATCGGCGCACGCCTCTTCTACGTCATCTTCTACGGCGACGGATACTACCTCGCGAATCCCCTCAAGATCCTCGCCCTCTCCGAGGGAGGGATGAGCTTTCACGGTGGACTCGTCGGCGCGGTCCTCGGCGGGTCGCTCGCCTGCAGGCACATCGGCTTCTCCATCCCCACCATGTGCGACCTCGGCGTGATCGGCGCCCCCATCGGCCTCTTCTTCGGACGCTGCGCCAACTTCGTCAACGGCGAGCTGTGGGGCAAGCCGACCGACCTGCCCTGGGGCGTCATGTTCTCCGACACCGGCGGCGGCAACGTCTACCGTCATCCCTCCCAGCTCTACGAGGCGCTCCTCGAGGGGCTCGTAATCTTCGTCGTGCTGTTCCTGCTCTCGCGCAAGCGCCCGCCGCGCCCGCAGGGCACCTTCCTCGGCGGCTTCCTCGTGATGTACGGCACCTTCCGCTTCCTCGTCGAGTTCGTCCGCCTGCCCGACGAGCAGCTCGGATACCTCTTCGGCACGAACTGGCTCACCATGGGGCAGTGCCTCTCGGTCCCGCTCGTGCTGCTCGGCGTGGTCATCCTCGTGATGGCGCATCGCCTGGGCCGTCCGCAGGAGGGCTACCTGGCCTGAGTGCGGAGGGCGCGCCCGCGCCGCGCCCGCCTCGCCGCCGCGGAAACGCTGGTCGCCTTCGCTGCCACAGGGGGAGTGGACCTTCCCCCCGCAGCGTGCCCGCAACGCCCGCAAGTTACTATTGGCTCACACCCCCTGTTTCCCTTTTTGGCAGGAGACGCGTGTACAAAACTCGCCTTCGTGCGACGCAGTCGGCCCCTCGCTGCACGAAACTCGCCTTCGTGCGACGTA
>JAGAWD010000472.1 GCA_017941585.1 Olsenella sp.
CAGATCCTGGGGACATAGTCCGGGCAGTACCGCTCGCATGGCCTCGGGCACACTCGGCAGAGGCGCCCGCACCCCTTTATGTCGCAGAGGTTGCGGTGCTTGCAGGTCTTCGTCTTGAGGAACGCGCAGTCGTTCTTGTCGCGGCTCGCCTTCCTCGACGGGCCGTCGCACCTGCGGTTGCGCTTCACCTCGCGGCTCACCGTGCTCGTGGCGACGCCAAGCCTGCGGGCGATCTCGGAGAGCGAGTCTCCCGCGTTGAGCCCGGCTTCCAGCCTCCTCCGCTGGCTAGCGTCGAAATGCTTGAATCGTCCCTTCTTTCCCATGGAAATCACCTCCCATCACGGCGGGAGGGACTCCAGGGTAGGTTAACGCCGGATGCTGCCAGCTCATCGCAAGGGGTTTTAAATTGAGACGGGCCTACTGCCACCCAAGTTGCATTAGGAGTGACACTCAACCGTTAACCCGCTTCTGACATGAATGTGTCCGTCTTGTGGTACACGGTTTTGGACCCAGGACTGGGAGAATGACCAAGTCAACAGAAGGGGGTCAACAACATGGAAGACATCTTGACGACGTTGGCCAGGCAGTTCCTGCCGCAGATGGAGCCCGAGGAGAGGGCCGAGGCGCTCATGTCGCTGAAGAAGATGATCGACGAGGAGTTCTTCAACCTCGCTTTGGGCGTTCAGCCCGAACGTCCCGAGACGGCATGCCCGCGATGCGGGTCGTGGCATGTCGTGAAGAAAGGCCGCGACGGCGACGGCGGCCAACGCTACCTCTGCCGGTCGTGCACGCGCACGTTTACGGCGCGCACAAACAAGGTGTTCGCGACGACGAAGCTCGACCGGGCGACCTGGATGAAGTTCGCCGAGTGCCACGTCGACGTCCTGTCCCTGCGGGAATCGGCCGAGAGGTGCGGCGTGAGCCTGAAGACGGCCTTTTTCATGCGCCATCGCGTGCTCGAGTGCATCGCCCAGAACATGCCCGCGTTCCGCAGCGCCGCCGGCGACGGCATGGAGGTGGACGAGTGCTATCTTCGCGAGAGCTTCAAGGGCAACAGGAAGAACGCCGAATGCGGCATACCCAGGAAGGCCCACCACAGGCCCGAAGGCATCGACCAGTACGAGCAGATATGCGTGCTGACCGGCGTCAACGACGCGGGCGACTTCTTTTTCGAGATGGCCGGCCGGGGAAACATCACCGAGGAGCGCGCGGCGGCCTACCTCGAGGGCAAGGTCGCCAGTGGCGCCATCGTCGCGACCGACGGCGCGAAGGCCTACAGGAAGCCGCTCAGGTCCCTCGACGTACGCCGCCACGAGGCGAGCCCGTCCGGGGCGCACGCGATTAACCGCGTGAACAACCTGCACAGCCGCATCATGGAGTTCATCGACGGCTTTCACGGCGTCGCCACCAGAAGGCTCTGGAACTACCTGGCGTGGTTCAAGTGGATCTGGAGCTTCAGGCGCGGGCGCACCGCCGAGCAGACCGCGAGTCTCGTCGTGAAGCAGGTCGGAGCAAGCTCGTACAGGACGACCTGGCGCAACTACAGGAGGACCCCGTACCCGTTCTACGACTACTGGGTCAAGCAGGCGAAATGGGACTCCACGGCGAGGGCAGCCCTGCCGCTGGCCATGGGGGCCGTGTCAGAAGTGGGTTACTCTTCAGACCCAACATCTTGGGGTGGGTCATCGTCCCAGACCAGGCGCGGCTTCTTCTTCGCGTAGGCGGCCTTGAGGTAGGGGATCTGGTCCTCCTCGACCCTTCCCAGGTACGCAACCGTGCTCTGCACGACC
>JAGAWD010000473.1 GCA_017941585.1 Olsenella sp.
CGAGCCCTCAAGCGAGACCGCCTGAATCTCGTTGAAGGTAAGCCAGTAGCGCACCAGGCCCTTGTACTCGTTAAAGAGCGTCTCGGCGTAGCGCACGTACAGGTCGATGAGCTCACGACTGGCCCAGCCGTCATAGCGCTCGGAGAGCGCGTAGGGCAGCTCGTAGTGGCTGATAGTCACGAGCGGCTCGATGTCGTGGGCCTTCAGCTCCTGAAAGACGCTGCGGTAGAACTCCAGCCCCTCGCGGTTGGGCTCCGCATCGTCGCCATTGGGGAAGATGCGGCTCCAGGCGATGGACATGCGAAACATCTTCATGCCCATCTCGGCATAGAGGGCAATGTCCTCGCGCCAGCGGTGATAGAAGTCCGTCGCCTTGTGCGAGGGATAGAACTCTCCCGCCTCGATGGTCGGCGTGAAGCGACGCGCCTTGGAGCGCGAGCCCAGCGTCAGGTGGTCGGCAGTTGACTCTCCCTTTCCGCCCTGGTCCCAACCGCCCTCGAACTGGTTGGCACAGGTTGCGCCGCCCCAAAAGAAGTCCTTTGGAAATGCCATGGTGTCTCCCCTCTCGATGCACTGATGTGGTCGTGACAGCCACTTGGACAATCCGCGCGAGCCACCCATCTTGGTGGGACCCGTTATGCCGTTCCGCGGAAGTCCTCTCTTACTAAGATCATTATGGAACCCCAGCGTTATCTGACGTGGTACGCTCCGTTTCAACTCGCAATGCCGTTATCGCCGATAAAGCCCCTATTAGCATCATCATCAGACGAATCGTTACACCTACAGTCTATGATGAAGCCGTTCCAATGAAACGATGCGAAACGAGAAGCACCATGGGAAGAGACCAAACGCTCAGGAAGGCCATTGTCAAGGCAGCGCTCGATGCCCCGGGGTCGCGCAAGGCAATAGCGGACTTCCTTCTGCTGGAGGGAAGTGGCGTCGCGCAGCTCACCATGGCACAGGTTGCCAGTGCGACCTACACCTCCAAGCCCACGCTCGTGAGGTTTGCCAAGCGTCTGGGCTTTTCTGGCTGGCCAGAGTTCCGAGAGGCCTTCCTTGCCGAGACGCTGGCCGAAGACGAGCGCATGGCAACCGGCAACGGTGTCGACGTCAACCACCCGTTCGGTGCGGACGCGTCCCTTGCGGAAGCAGTTGGCAACATCGTGCGCGTGCAAGAGCTTGCCATCCACGGGATTGCCGAAAAACTTGACGAGGAGGCTCTGATCCGAGCCGCTAAGGCCATCGATGGCGCACGCAACGTGGTGTTCTTTGCTCGACCTCCCAGCCGGCACTTTGGTCATCATTTTGGGTTCGAGCTCAACTCCATTGGAAAGACCTGCTGTGTGCCCCATGCCGAAGAAGGCGATCTCGCGATAAACGTCATGGAAAAGGTCGACTGCGCCTTGTTTGCCTCGTATGGGGGAGCACTTGCGAAGGAGCCTCTTTGCTACGTCGAAGACGTCCGGGACAAAGGCATCACAGTAATTGCGGTGACCTCAAAAGGCAGCGCGCTGGCACATTCCGCCGACATAGCGCTCACCTTCGACCCCATAGAGCGCTACTTCGACAAGATCGCGGGCTTCTATAGCTGTGCCTGCATTCGCCAGTATCTCGACGCACTGTTTGTGGCCTGCTACCAAGAGCACTACAGCGAGTATCAGCAGGAGGGACAAGAGCGGACCGAACGGCTCAAGCGTGTCGCGGGCATGCGTGACGACCTGCGCGAGCAGCA
>JAGAWD010000042.1 GCA_017941585.1 Olsenella sp.
ACCGCGACCGAGGTCACGGCCTTCTCGATCATCACCGACTACTCCAAGGGCATCAAGTTCCCCATTGCCGACTTCGAGATCACGCCCGACGTCGCCATCGTCGACCCCGAGCTCACCTACACCATGCCCGCCAAGCTCTGCGCCCACACCGGCATGGACGCACTCACCCACGCCATCGAGGCCTACGTCTCCACGGCGGCCTCCATGTACACCGACGCCAACGCCCTCCACGCGATTCGCGAGATCGTCGAGTGGCTGCCCAAGTCTTACCAGGGCGACAAGGAGGCCCGCCAGCACATGCACGACGCCCAGTGCATCGCCGGCATCGCCTTCTCTTCGGGCTTGCTCGGCATCGTGCACTCCATGGCGCACAAGACCGGTGCCGCCTTCACCGGCGACCATATCATCCACGGCTGCGCCAACGCCATGTACCTCGGCAAGGTCATCCAGTTCAACGCCAAGGATGAGCGTGCCAAGAGCCGCTACGCTTACATCGCCAAGGAAGTCCTGCACCTTGAGGGCGAGACCGATGACGAGCTCGTCGAGGCCCTGGTCCAGAAGATCCGCGACATCAACGACCAGATCGACATTCCGCAGGGCATCAAGAACTACGGTGCCAAGGGCGTGAAGGCCGACGCCTCCATCATCGATTACGACGAGTTCGAGGCCAAGAAGCACGACGTCGCTGCGAACGCCCTGCTCGACGCCTGCACCGGCTCCAACCCGCGCCAGCCGTCCCAGGAGGAGATGGAGAAGCTGCTCGAGTGCGTCTACAACGACACGCCGGTCAACTTCTAATAGCACCGCGGGAGCGCGTCGCGCGGCCCGTGCGGGCTGCGCGATGCTCCAACCGCACGACGCCATAGTATCTGCAGGGGTCCGCCGACTTCGGTCAGCGGACCCCTATTTCGGACTTTCGAAGGGCTTGGATAGTTGCGTCGTGGGCAAGGATGCGCTCAAATCGCTCTTGCGTTACGTACTGCCCTACGCCCCGCCCTACGCCCCGCCCAAGGATAGTTTCAAAGAGCCGTCTTCCGCGTGCCAAGAGGGAGGTATGGCTCGCTCTTTCGCCGTGGCGGCAAGTTAGCGCGGCCCATTGGCGTCCACACCCCTGGATTTGACGGAGCCACGTGTGTGAAACTGGCCTTCGTGCGACGCGCCCGCGACCCGTTTGCGCGAAACTGGCCTTCGTGCGACGCACTTTTCGGGCCGCGGAGAAGGCTGCCAGAAAAGGCTGCATCAAAATCGACATCTCCCCTGTTGCCACCCAAGGAATATGCAGAACAAAAAAGAAACTAGCGATAAGACCGTGATTTCACGTCGCACGAAGGCGAGTTTCATGCAGGGGTATCCCCATTGCGTCGCACGAAGGCGAGTTTCATGCATGGCTGGGGTGCGGACACACTCCCGGCCATCATATGAGGCCGATTTTGTGCGCTTGGGGACGAGCGAGCGTGGCCGTGACGGCGCATACGCCGAACACAGCGCCGCCGTAGCTCTTTCAGCTTCCCAAAAGCAATGGGGCTGCCACGTGTGGTTGCATGCAAATGCGTCCATACCACCTTGTTTTACATGCGGTTTTCAGGTTCCGACGGTAATGTGTGCCTTACGGAATGGTCGATGCGCGCGACAGGCGTGCGATTGGCGACAAGCGTGCGATTGGTGGGAGGCCAAGATGGTGGGCGAATCGAACGGCGTGGGCGAATCGAACGGCGTGGCGGGTGCGCTCCGCCGCGTGGGCGGCATGACGAGAAGGTCGTTTCTGGCTTCGGCGGCGCTTTCGGCGGGTGCGCTCTCGGCGACCCTCGCGGCGTGCGGGGCGAGCCAGGACGCGGGCGGCGCGGGCGGCGCGGGGACGGGCAAGGCCTCCTCGCGCGACTACAGCCCGCTCACAATCGACTCGGCCGCCTGGCGGCATGACGCCGATAACGACATCTACTACCAGATCGGCGTGCCCTACTGTCTCGACCCCGTCGCAACGGCGTACGAGTCCATGGGCATCTACGTCCCGGGTGCGTACTTCTCGGCTACGGCCAATTCCGACGGCGAGACCTACACGTGCAAGGTGAACGACGCCGGCAGGCAGGGTGCCTACACAGCAAGGACGGCGCCAATCGTCATGCCCGTCAACACGGCGGGGTACTCGGCCCAGAAGGCGCCCAGCGAGTACAGCGCAAAGGGTCTCTCCGATTACCTCTCCGCGGGGCTCGTGTACGTGTACGCGGGATGCCGCGGCCGCGCGAACGGCGAGAACGCGGACGGTTCCACGTTTGATGGGGGTGCTCCCTGGGGCGCGACCGACCTCAAGGCGGCCGTCCGCTGCGTTCGCTACAACGATGCGGCGCTGCCGGGCGACAAGGGCAAGGTGTTCACGTTCGGTCACTCGGGCGGCGGGGCACAGAGTGCGCTCATGGGCGCGACTGGGGACTCGGACCTGTACAAGCCGTATCTCGAGTCGATTGGTGCCGTCATGGCGGGCGCTTCGGGCGAGACGATCTCCGACGCGATTACCGGTGCCATGTGCTGGTGTCCGATCACGTCGCTCGACGTGGCAGACGAGGCCTACGAGTGGATGATGGGACAGTACGCGAGCGGCGGCACGCGCGCGGAGGGCACGTTCACCAAGGCGCTCTCGACCGACTTGAGCTCGGCCTACGTCTCCTATGTGAACAGCGCGGGATTCGTGGGCGCCGATGGTGGCAGGCTCCAGCTCGCGGAGGGAGGTGATGGGTCGTATGCCGCGGGGACCTACTACGAGCACCTGCTGGGTGTGATTCAGGGGTCGCTCAACAACTTCCTGGCGGATACGGAGTTTCCGTACACGCCGAGCAGTCAGACGAAGGCGGACGGAGGGTTTGCCGGCGGCGGATCCGGCGGCGCGCCGAGTGGTGCTCCGAGTGGGTCTGGCGGGCCGTCGGGCAGCGGGTCCGAAGGCGCGCCGGAGGGTGCGCCGAGCGGGGCGTCGAGCGGTGCGCCCGCGGGCGAGCCGCCGAGTGGCGGGGAGTCGTCGGGTGCTACGGTCGGGGCGGCCTCCGGTGGTGCTGGCGGTGCCGGCATGGCCGGCGGCGGACCGTCCGCCGGCTCGTCCTCCTCATCCTCCTCGTCCTTATCGTCTGGTTCCGCCACGTACGAGACGGCCCAGGACTACATCGACTCGCTCAACGCCGACGAGGCGTGGGTCTCCTACGACGCAACCACGAACACGGCGCGAATCACGAGCGTCGGCGCGTTCGTGCGCCACTGCAAGGGTGCGACCAAGGACGTCGGCGCCTTCGACATGCTCGACAAGAGCTCGGCGGAGAACTCGCTCTTTGGCGATCGCGAGAGCGACGCGCGCCACTTCGACCAGACCATGGTGCGGCTGCTTGCGGACAATGCAGGCAAGTATTCGCAGCTGAGCGGCTATGACGCGTCGTATGCCGAGGCTTACGCGGCCGACGTCAAGACCACAGACGCGCTGGGCGTCGAGCAGACCGTGCGTCAGGACATGTACAACCCCATGTACTACCTCGCCGGCAACAGTGCGGGCTACGGCACCTCGACGGTCGCCGCGCACTGGCGCATTCGCACGGGCATCGAGCAGGGTGACACGTCGCTCACGACCGAGGTGAACCTCGCGCTTGCGCTGCGGCAGCGCACGGACGTGACGGACGTCGACTTCGAGACCGTGTGGGGCAAGGGGCACACGACGGCGGAGCGCTCGGGCGACAGCACCGAGAACTTCATCGCGTGGATTGCGAGCTGCGCGTAGGGGGTCCCAGGGCCGTGCCGCGCGACTAGCGCCTGAGCGCGAGCAGGGTGCGCATGGCCTGGCAGAAGCCATCGGTGGAGTCGGCCGCGGAGACGAACGCGTTGCCTGCCGTCGCCAGCGCGGACTGCGACTTGGGGTTGCTCGCGCCGTTGCGCATGAGCAGGAACGTGCCCACGTGCGGCGCCATCGCACAGTCGGCGGGGGAGTCGCCGCAGGCCATGACCTCGGCCGGATCCCATCCCATGAGCTCGATGTAGCGGCGCGTGGCCGATCCCTTGTCGAGCCCGCGCGGCGTGATGTGGTAGGTGTGGACGTCCTCCACCTTGCCGTCCTCGAAGGTCGGCAGGATCGTGGGGCCGGTGATGCGGCTTACGAAGCCGTTGTCGGCGAGGTAGAGCGGAAGCCCCGTCTCGTCGAGCATGGCCTGTGCCTCGTCCTCGATCACGGCGCCGCGCAGCGCGACCGTCACCTCGCGGTACTGGTAGCCGATGTTGTTGTCATTGTAGGTCTCGAGGCAGTCGTACCAGCGCTTGAGCAGGCGGTCGACCACGCCCGTCTCGAAGATCACGTCGTGCGGGGTCTTGCCCGAGGCGGCGTCGTATGGCATCTCGGCCGTGAAGTAGCGCCAGTCAGACGTCGAGCCCTCCGAGAGGCAGAGCACCCCTCCCATCTCGCCGATCCAGCCGGAGAGTCCGAGCAGGCGTACGTCCTCGCGGATCATGGCGCGGTTGCGCCCGGTGCACGGCACGACGGAAACCCCGGCACGGCGCAGGTCGACGAGGGTCTGCGCCAGCTCGATCGAGGGTGTGCCATCGGTCGCGCAGAGCGCGCGGCCGTGGCTGACCATCGTGTTGTCGGTGTCGGTGATGACGTGCTTGATGTGCGAGAGGTGCTCGGCCATGTCCTCGGGGAGGAGGTCGGCGTTCGTGGGGAAGGTGGGAAGGGAGAGCGCGGGCATGTTGGTCCTTTCGGTTGGGGCCGGGCGCTGGCGCTGGCGCGGGCTTGCGCGGGTGCGGTGCGGGCGCCCAATGCGGATGGCCGGTGCGGACGACCGGTGGGTGCAGTCGGCTACTCGCACACAGCGCGGTCGTAGCGTGCGAAGGATTGCCTGAGCAGGTCGATGTCAAGCGGATAGGGCGTCAGCTTGCCATTCTCGTGCATGAGGCCCTCGGCGCCGCGGCCCACGAGGCAGATGACCGTTTCGCCGTCCGAGGCGAAGGCGAGGTCGACGGCGTGGTCGATCGCCTCCACGCGATCGGGTATGGTCTCGGTCGAGGTGCCCCCGGGCGTGGCCGCCTCGAGCGCAGCGCAGATGTCTTCCACGGGCTCGAAGCCAGGGTCGTCCTTGGTGAAGATCATGAGGTCGGAGTAGGGCGCCGCCTCGACGGGCAGCTCGTGACGGCGCTCGAGGCCCTTGTCGCCCGTGGTGCCGAACACCGAGATGACGCGGGCGCGTGGAAACTCGCGGCGTACGGCGGGAAAGAAGTTCGCGAACGACATCTTGTTGTGTGCGAAGTCGACGATTCCGGTGACCTTGTGGTCCGACGTCGTGACGAGCTCCATGCGCCCGGGCACGCTCGCGCGGGCGAGTCCTGCGCTCACCTGCTCGTGGCCGAGGCCGAGCGCCTCGCAGACTGCGATGGCGACAAGAGCGTTGTCCACGTTGAAGCGGCCGGGCATGGGCAGCGTGACGGGTCCCTCCCAGCTCGGAGTGTGTGCGACGAAGGATTGCGTGCCATGGCTGCTTGCGAGGTCACTTGCCCAGACGTCGGCGGCCGTGCCGTTGGGCCCGACTGGCGTCGCGCCGGCAGCGGGGTCGCCGGGAGCTGCGCTGTCGGCAGCGGCGGACGAGCAGGTGATGACGCGCTCGCAGCGGGCGGCGCGTGCGAGTATCTCGTCTGCATGGTCCGAGCCCAGGTTCACGACGGCAACCTTGGCCTGATCGAAGATGCGCAGCTTACTCTCGAAGTAGTCCTCCCACGAGGGGTGCTCGAGGGGGGAGATGTGGTCGGTTCCGATGTTGAGGAAGGCGGCCACGTCGAGGGCGAGCCCGCGCACGCGGTCGTACTTGAGCGCCTGGCTCGAGACCTCCATCACCATGTGCGTGAGGCCGGATGCCGCGGCGTTCGCGAAGTGGCGCCACAGGTCGGGCGCCTCGGGCGTGGTGTTTACGCTCTCCATGCGCTCGACGCCGTCGAAGGTCTCGATCGAGCCGAGCATCGCTGCGCGCGGCTCGCCGGCCCCGGCGTGTGGCTCGTCCGCGTCGGCGTCCAGGATCGCGCGCAGCATGTAGGCCGTGGACGACTTGCCCTTCGTGCCTGTGATGCCCACGACGGAGAGGCGCTCGTCGGGGTGGCCCCAGGCCGCGGCGGAGAGGTCCGCCATCGCGCGGCGCAGGTCGCTCGCCACGAGGAGCGGCACTCCCGGGTGGGCGGCCGCGAGCTCGGGCGCGTGTTCCTCGTCCGCGAGGTAGGCCACGCAGCCGGCGTCGAGCGCCGAGGCGAGGTAGGCGGGCTTGAAGGCGGCGCCCTTGCAGACGAAGACGTGGCCGGGCGCGGCCTTGCGCGAGTCGCAGTCGGCGCCGGTGACGGGCGTCTCGCCCGCCGCGCCGTCGAGGTTCTCGGCGCGCACGAGAAGCCCCTCGCCCTCAAGCAGGGCGGCGATCTGAGTGAGTGTGATATCCATGCCGACCAGTATACAGGCTCTGGCCTTCGGCGCGAAAGCACAAAAGAAGGCGAGGGTGGTCCCTTGCCAAGGCGGTGGCGCAAGACGCGAAATCGCTCTTGATGTCGTCGAGCGGACGTTCGCACTGTTACAGTCATAGTCGGGGCTATCGTCGCGCGAGATGGTCGCCATGCATGACGGCATCCAGATGCGGCGTCTTGAAACGCCGCCGGCTCATGGGAGGGACGGTAGGATGAAAAGGATGAAGAGAACGTACGCGATGATTCTCGTTGTGACGGTCGTGCTGCTCTGCGGCGCCTCGATCGCCCTATGGGGCTGCGGGGCCACCCAGCAGGGGACGGCGGGCGGTGACGCCGCGCAGGGCACGGGTGCCGCCTCGGCCGAAGGCGAGCGAGACAGCCGTGAGAGCGAGTCGCAGGGGCGGAGGGCCCTCGAGTTCTATGACCCCAAGGGCGACTACAAGCTGCAGCAGGTCGTGGTGCTCAGTCGCCACAACATTCGCGCGCCGCTCTCCACCAATGGGTCGGCGCTCGCCAAGGCGTCGTCTCACCAGTGGATCGAATGGACGGCAAGTGGAAGTGAACTCACCTCGCGCGGAGGCGCGCTCGAGACCATGAACGGCGAGTACTTCCGCAAGTGGCTCGAGCACGAGGGGCTCGCTCCCGAGAACTGGCGGCCCGAGAACGGTGCCGTGCGCTTCTACGCCAACGCCAAGCAGCGTACGCAGGCGACGGCGCGCTACTTTGCCGCTGGCATGCTGCCCGTCGCGAGCGTGGACGTGGAGACGCACGCGGCATACGACACCATGGATGCCGTGTTCACCCCTCAGATTACCTACCTCACCGATGCCTACGGGGAGGCGGCGCGTGCACAGGTCGCCCAGCGCTTTGGCAATGCGGGCATGAAGGGCGTCGCGGCAGACCTTGCAGACTCGTACAAGCTTATACAGGACGTGTGCGGCTATACCGAATCCGAGGGCTATCGGAGCGGGGAGTACTCGGACCTCGACATCTCCGATACGGGCATCGTGTACGAGGTGGGAAAGGAGCCGGCCATGACCGGCTCGCTCAAGACGGCATGCCAGCTTTCCGACGCCCTGGTGCTGCAGTACTACGAGTCCCCCAGCGCGATCGACGCCGCGTTTGGCACCGAGCTCACGGAGGACCAGTGGCGGCTCGTCTCGAAGGCAAAGGATCGCTACAACGACGTGCTCTTCTCCGCGCCGATCGTGGCCGTGAACCTCGCGCATCCTCTGCTCGGCGAGATCGGCAGGGAGTTGGATGCGGAGGGGCGCCAGTTCACCTTCCTTTGCGGGCACGACTCCAACATCGCGAGCGTGCTTGGTGCCCTGCACGTAAGGGGCTACGAGCTGCCCGGCTCCGTGGAGTCGGGCACCCCCATTGGGTCCAAGCTGGTCTTCGAAAGGTGGGCCGATTCCAACGGGGCCGCCTTTGGGCGCGTGCGCCTGGTCTACCAGAGCGCGGAGCAGCTACGTGCCGGAAGCATGCTTTCGGGATACGAGGCTCCACTAAGCGTGGATCTTGAATTCGAGGGCGTGGAGAAGAACCCTGATGGGCTGTGCGACTACGCCAATCTGCGCTCGCTCATCGCAGGTGCCTTCGATGCCTACGACGAGCTTCCCGCAACCTACGGCGAGGCTGCGCAAAAGCTCGAGCAGGCCGCGTAGGACCAGCTTGACTGCCGTCTGGGCCAGGTTCCCTGCCCCACGCGGTATGTGAGTAATTGTTGCTACGGGGACCGCTGTGCTACACTCTCTCTGCATCGGGCGGTTGGCGCAGCGGCTAGCGCAGGTGCCTTACAAGCACAAGATCGGGGGTTCGAATCCCTCACCGCCCACCAGAGGACAGCAGGCCAGGCACGGCGACGTGCCTGGCCTTATCAGTGTGCCGGGCATGGCACACACCTAACGGGTGAAAGTCCCGGGCGCGCCCGGCAGCGGGAAGCGCGCAGCCGATGGCAAGGGTGTCCGTCGCGAGGCGGAATCCGAAGGAAGCCGGAGGCGAAACCTCGGCCCGAGGA
>JAGAWD010000474.1 GCA_017941585.1 Olsenella sp.
AGCCATTCCGGAGAAGGAACTCCTCGGCTTGCTCCATGCGCTCGGCCTCCACATCCTCGTCGTTGAACGCGCAGGAATCGCCTTCGTAGATGCGGGCAAGCGCCGTGCCCTCCTCGATTGCGAGCGGATACACGCTCACGTGCCCCACTCCGGAGGAAACGACGTCGGAGAGCGACCTATGCCAGCTTTTTGCGCTCTGGCCCGGAGTCGCACACATGAGGTCGCAGGAGACCGCAAGTCCCGACGCAACCGCGGCCCGCAGCCTAGAGAGCGCCTCCGCGGCCGAATGCCTCCTGCCAAGGAGCCTGAGTTCCGCGTCGTTCGTGCTTTGCACGCCGACGGAAAGCCGCGTGGCACCCGATGAGGAGAGACGGTCGAGAAGCTCGTCGTCGAGCGAGTCGGGATTGGCCTCGCAGGTCAGCTCAAGGGGATGGGCTTCGCCGACGACGGCTTCCACCACGGTCACGAGGCGATCGCCCAGGAGGCTCGGGGTCCCCCCGCCAACGTAGGCGGTCTCGCAACCCTCCAGAAGCCCCGCGGCGGAGACGGCCTTGACCTGCTCGACAACCGACATGGTGTATGCCGCAACGAGAGGGTCGTCAGAACGGGTCGTCCATGACGCGAAGTCGCAATAGAGACACTTGCTCGAACAAAAAGGAATGTGCAGGTATAGGGCCGATGCGCGCTTACCAGCCTGAGGCGAGGGCGCGAGCGAGCCCACGTCGCCCATATCACTCGCCCTCTCGCGAGGCCAGCGCCAGCTTGCGCAGCTCCCCCGCAAGGGCGAGGAAGTCATCGAGCGTCACGCAGGCCATGGCGCAGTTCCTCCAGGCCGCGGCGTGCGGCAGGCCCTTTAGGTACCATCCGGCCAGGCTCCTCGCGCGGGCAAGGTGGGCGCCCGTCGCGGCGAGAAGGCGAACGTGGCACTCGAAGGCGGCTATCCTTTCCTCGAGCGTGGGATCCACGGGTTCCTCCCCCGCAGCCACGCGCCTCGCATTCGAGAAGATCCACGGGTTTCCGTAGGTACCCCGTGCGACCATGACGGCGCATGCGCCGGTCTCGTCACGCATCCTGGCGGCCGCCTCGGGGGTGAGGACGTCGCCCGAGCCGATGACCGGCACTCCCACGGCATCGACCACGCGACGCACCACGCCCCAGTCAGCCTCGCCGCGGTAGAGCTGGCTAGCACAGCGCCCGTGCACGGCGATCGCCGCCGCACCGGCGGCCTCCATCGCGCGAGCGAACTCCGGCGCCTGCTCGGGGCCGGGACGGCGGCTCCTTCTGATCTTGCACGTTACGGGAACCGACGCCTCGGCGAGGCAGGCCCCCACGATTCTGGCGGCAAGGGGCGCGTCGTCGAGCAGGGCTGAGCCCTCTCCCTTGCGCGTCACCTTGGGGACGGGGCAGGCCATGTTGATGTCTATCAGCGCCAGGCGAGAGCCCAGCCGCTCGGAGACGAGAGCGGTGGCCTCCCTGAACTGGTCGGGCTTGGAGCCGAAGAGCTGCACGGCCACGTCGGGTTCGGGGTCGCGCGGATAGACGAGCTCCCAGGTCTTATCTCCCCCAAAGTGGATGCCGGCAACTGAGACCATCTCGGAGTAGGCGAGGCCCGCCCCTCCCGCTCGCGCCATCAAGCGGTAGGCGGCATCGCTCACCCCTGCCATGGGGGCCATGAGAAAGGGTTGCTCGGCAAGCCTCTCGGCGAGATTGCCCTCGCGGGGAAAGGCGTCGATCCTCGGCGAGAGACCCGCCGCCGGCGCAAAGCGCTCGAGGACCTCCGAAGCCGCCTGGGCAAGGCCTTCGTTTGTCGACACGGCATCCACCGTGCCCGTTGCGGCGCAAGAGGGACTCACTGGCCGTCATCCACCTTGAGCACCGCGAGGAAGGCCTCCTGCGGCACCTCGACCGATCCGATCGACTTCATGCGCTTCTTGCCCTCCTTCTGCTTCTCGAGGAGCTTGCGCTTGCGCGAGATGTCGCCGCCGTAGCACTTGGCGAGGACGTCCTTGCGGTGCGCCTTCACCGTCGAGCGGCTGATGATCTTGTTGCCGATGGCGCCCTGGATGGGCACCTCGAACTGCTGGCGTGGGATAATCTCCTTCAGCTTGTCGCAGAGTCCGCGCGCCAGGCTGTAGGCCTTGTCCTTGTGGACGATGAAGGAGAGGGCGTCGACCTCGTCTCCCGCGAGCAGGATGTCGAGCTTCACGAGGTCGGAGGTGCGGTAGTCCGAAACCTCATAGTCAAGCGAGGCATAGCCCTTCGTACGGCTCTTGAGCTGGTCGAAGAAGTCGAGTATGAGCTCGGCGAGCGGCATGTCGAAGTGCATCTCGACCGACTTCTCGGAGAGGTAGACCATGTCCTGGGTGATGCCACGGTGGTCTATCGCGAGCTGCATCACGGCGCCCATGTACTCGGGCGGGACGATGACCTTGGCCTTGAGATAGGGCTCCTCGATGTGGTCGATGCGCGTTACGTCGGGAAGGTCCTGCGGACTCGTGATCTCGATCATCTCGCCGTCCGTCTTAAAGACGTGGTAGTTGACCGACGGGCTCGTCGCGATGAGGTCGAGGTTGAACTCGCGCTCGAGGCGCTCCTTGACGACCTCCATGTGCAGAAGGCCGAGGAACCCGACGCGAAATCCAAAGCCCAGCGCGGCAGAGGTCTCGGGGTCCCAGGTGAGTGACGGGTCGTTCACCCTGAGCTTCTCGAGGGCGTCGCGCAGGTTCTCGTACTGCTTGTTGTCAATCGGGAAGAGTCCTGTGAACACCATGGGCTTCGCCTCGTGGTAGCCGGGGCACGGCTCCGTGCAGGGCCTCTCCTCGTAGGTGATGGTATCGCCCGTCTTCACGAGGGACGGGTCCTTGAGGCCGGTGACGACGTAGCCTACCTCGCCGACGCCGAGCTCGTCGAGAGGCGTCTCGAGCGGACGCTTGACGCCCACGCCATCGCAGAGGAAGGTGTCTCCCGCGGCCATCATCCTGAGACTCTGCCCCTTGCGCATGAAACCGTCGAAGACGCGCACCGTCGCCACGACGCCGCGATACTCGTCGAAGTAGGAGTCGAGGATGAGGGCCTTGAGTGGCGCAGCCGCATCTCCCTCGGGCGGCGAGACGAGGTACACGATGCTCTCGAGCAGGTCGTGGATGCCCTCGCCCGTCTTACCGGAGACCAGGACGGCGTCATCCGCCGGTATCGCCAGGTCCTCCTCGATCTCGGCCTTGACCTCCTCGGGGTGAGCCGAGGGTAGGTCGATCTTGTTGATGGCGGGAACGATGTCGAGGTTGGCGTTCATGGCAAGGCTCGCGTTGGAGACCGTCTGCGCCTCGACGCCCTGCGTGGCATCGACGACGAGAACGGCCCCCTCGCAGGCGGCAAGCGAGCGCGAGACCTCGTAGGTGAAGTCGACGTGACCCGGCGTGTCTATCAGGTTGAACTGGTAGTCCTCGCCGTTGTCCGCGGTGTAGATCACGCGCACGGCATTGCTCTTGATGGTGATGCCGCGTTCGCGCTCGATCTCCATGGAGTCGAGCATCTGGCTCTCCAGGTCCCTCTGCTCAACCGTGTGGGTGAGCTCGAGGATCCTGTCGGAGATGGTCGACTTCCCGTGATCGATGTGCGCAACGATCGAGAAGTTGCGGATATGTGAAGTATCGTTTGTAGACATAGCGATGATGATAGCGCAAAACCAGCCGAGCGTGCTATACTTCCGAAGTTGACCTCGCCGTGTCAGGTGTTGGATCCCCCACATCCACCACCTCGTCTTATAAGAGGCCTCAAGGATAAGTACCGAAAGGAACCGCACGTGGCAAACATCAAGTCTCAGAAGAAGCGCATCCGCACCGCCGAGAAGGCACGCATTCGCAACAAGGCTGTCCGCTCCGAGCTCAAGACTGCCGTCAAGAAGGTTCGCGTCGCCGTCGACGCCAAGGACCTCGAGGTCGCCCAGGACGCCGCCAACAAGGCTGGTCGCCTGCTCGACAAGGCTGCCTCCAAGGGCATCATCCACAAGAACCAGGCCGCCAAGCGCAAGTCCGGCGTCCAGAAGCTTGTCAACACCCTTAAGTAACCGCGCGCCCAGCAGTAGTTCGAAAGCCGCCCTCCTATCGGAGGGCGGCTTTTTTCGGTATGTACGATGGGTGGATGGTTGACGCGAAGAAATCTTATGCGGAAGAGCTCCATCTCGCAAATCCGACGCTATGGCACAAACCATCTCGCAAATCGGACGCTATGGCACAAAACC
>JAGAWD010000475.1 GCA_017941585.1 Olsenella sp.
AGTTGCCACGGGGCTATGGTTTGGAGGGGCGAATGCTGCAGCACGACTATTTGCTTGAGGTGATCGGTCGCTTTGTGGAGGCTGTGAGCGCAAGCCTGCGCGGGGCGCTCTGCGACGGCGACTTTGCTCGCGTAGGCGAGGTCGAGCGTGCCGTGGGGGAGCTGCTCGATCTGGACGCGCAGACGGCCATGGCGCTCTCGCCCCAGTCGCTCGTCACCATGATGACGCTGTCTGGCGTAGGGGAGTCGGTGGCCGCGTATGCCGCATACGCCCTCGACAAGGTGGCGCGTGCTTACGAGCGACAGGGGGACGACGCCGAGGCCTCTCTCCGGCGCGCGCAGGCAACAGCCATCGCAAGTGCCTTCCATGCGGACGGAACCGTTCCAGAGGAGTTTACGGAGCTGGAGGCGGAGCTGTCGTAGCGTGACAGATCGGTGTGGAAGTACGGCGAGTCGTGCTTTCATGCAGCTGCCTTTGGGTTTCGGGAAGCAATGATTCAATTTGGGGTCGAATTTCGTCCGTAAACGGTTTGTGGGAGAGGTCGCGGGGTCTTTGGGGTAATATATCCCTCGTGACGCGCCGCAGGGCGGGTTGCACAATGTATCGCGCGTAAGCGCAGCGTTCATGTTCCCTTGCGGAACAAGAAAGAAAGGCACGACATGGCTCAGGGTACTGTTAAGTGGTTCAACGCCGACAAGGGCTACGGCTTCATCTCTCGCGAGGACGGCGACGACCTGTTCGTCCACTACTCCGAGATTCAGATGGACGGCTACAAGACTCTCGACGAGGGTCAGGCTGTCGAGTTCGATATCACCACTGGCCAGAACGGCAAGCTCCAGGCTTCCAACGTCCGTAAGCTCTAATCATCAACCCAACAGAGCTGAATGGGGACCGCTTCGGTGGTCCCTTTTTTGATGTGCGGTCTTCGTTTGAGCCAAGGGCGAAGCAACAAGTACAACCTGGCGTGTACCATGGGTCTCGCACAACGACACGAGAGATGGAGGAAGCATGTCTGACGAGAAGCTCGAGCAAGAGGTCGACGCCTACGTCGACGAGATTTGGGAGGACGCGGTCGAGGACATCCGCACGTTGGTGAGGATTCGCTCCGTGCGAGACCCCAAGACGGCGGGTCCGGGTATGCCGTGGGGCAAGGGAAGCCATGATGCGCTCGTGGCCGCGCTCGGCATCGCGCGAAGGCTGGGGCTGGATGCCCACGAGTGCGACGGCTACATAGGCTACGCCGACCTTCCGGGCACGTCCGACCGCCAGATCGCGACCATCGCCCACACGGACGTCGTTCCCGAGGGACTTGGCTGGACGGTCGACCCCTTCGACGTGACGCGTCGCGAGGGCTATCTCATCGGCCGCGGCGTGCTGGACGACAAGGGCCCGTTCGTGCTCTCGCTCTACACGGCGCACTTCTTCAAGCGCAAGGAGGATAAGTCGGGCAGCCTGCTGCCGTACACCCTGCGCTGCCTCGTGGGCAACGAGGAGGAGTGCGAGATGGGCGACCTCAAGTGGTACCTCGCCCACTACGAGGAGCCCGCGTTCGCGTTCACGCCCGACGCCGACTTCCCGCTCATCTGCGGGGAGAA
>JAGAWD010000476.1 GCA_017941585.1 Olsenella sp.
AAGCCCGGGCAGCCCGCCGAGCAGACCGCCGGGCAGACCGCCGGGGAGCCCGCGCCCGTCGCCGCGCAGTCCGACGGGGCCGCCGACGCGGGCGACGGCGGGGCCGGCGACGAGGGCGCCTGGCTCAACATGTACCGCCTCTACAACCCCTTCAGCGGCGAGCACTTCTACACCGCCTCGCTCGGCGAGGCGCGCTCGGTGGCCGAGGCCGGCTGGCGGTGGGAGGGCGTCGGCTGGGTGGCCCCGGCCGCCGGCGACCCCGTCTTCCGCCTCTACAACCCCTTCGCGGGCGACCACCACTACACGCTCTCCGCCGCCGAGAGGGACCACCTCGCCTCCCTCGGCTGGCGCTACGAGGGCGTGGGCTGGATGTCGGACGCCTCGGCGGGCTCGCTCGCGGTGCTCAGGCAGTACAACCCCAACGCCGCCGCCGGCGCGCACAACTTCACCCTCTCGGCCGCCGAGGACGGCGCCCTCGCCTCCCTCGGCTGGCGCCGCGAGGGCGTGGGCTGGCGCGCCGCCGACCGCGCGCGCTCCGAGATCGAGGGCTTCTGGCTCGTGACCCCGGCCTGGGGGAGCCTCGGGCGCTACTGGGTGGGCGCCGACTGCGAGGTCGCCCGCGGGCGCCTCGTCGACCCCGCCGAGGGGTCCGGCTGGTGGGCGTGGGCCACCGACTCGGGCGACGTCGTGCGCGGGGCGCTCGACCGCGGCGACGGCTGGGCCTGGCTCGCCGACGCCGACGGGCGGCTCGCCACGGGCGACGGCTGGGCCGTCACCGACGCCTACGGCCGGGGTCTGCAGCGCTACTTCCTCTCCGACCAGGGGGACTGGGCATACGCACGCGTGGGCCTCTTCGAGGTTGACGGCAAACGCTACTATGGTCGCAAGGACCTGGGCTTCGTCGTTCGCGGGACCTACGTGATCTCGACCTACACATCGCATCCCTCCGAGGGCAGCAATGAGTGGGTGCACGACGATACCGTGGTCATCGCAAACAACGATGGCGTCCTGCTGTCTCGCGATGAGGTCGGCTGGCGCCTTGTCGACGCGGCCAGGAGCCAGGTCGGTGCGTCCTACTCCGAGATCGACAACGGCTACTTCCCGGGAGTCGCATTCAACTGTTCCGGATTCAGCTGGTGGGTCTACAGCACGCTCGGAATCAACCTGTCGCACAACCAGGGGTACTACTCGTACTTCACTGGTCAGGATAATACCGAGAACAGCCAGATGTGGGGTGTCGAGAAGCGCGGGAACTGGCGCTTCGACTACAACGACCTCCGTCCGGGCGACCTCGTGTTCTTCTCCCCCGCCGGCGACAAGTACCACACCGGACACGTCGGCGTTTACATCGGAGGCGGACAGATGATCGACTCCATTGGCGCCGGCGTCTACGTGAGGGACGTGGGCTCCTCTGGCGGCGGCGTGTACGTGGGCGGAGGGTTCCCCATCACGCTCATCTAGCCGCCGGAGCAAGCGGATGAAGACGACGCCCATCGCAGGCCCGCTCGAGCATAGCCTCGGGCGGACCGTTTTCTCGCATCCGCTGCCTTCGTGGTCGTCACGCCGCCCACGCGCCGCTGCCGCGCGGGGGGCGTCCGTCGCATGATACGATTGAGTGGCAGGAACCGTGGGACGGGAGTGGGCATGTACGGAATCATCGCGAGCGACATGGACGAGACCTTCCTCGACCACTCGCACAGGATACCCGAGGCGAACGCCGAGGCGATCGAGG
>JAGAWD010000477.1 GCA_017941585.1 Olsenella sp.
CGCATCTCCGACGACACGATCCTCTACCTCATGAGCCGCGGCTGCTCCGAGGCCGAGGCGCGCTCCATGGTCGTCAACGGGTTCGCGAACCCCGTCTCCAAGGAGCTCCCGCTCGAGTATGCCGTCGAGATGAACAACCTCATCAAGCTCGAGATGGAAGGGGCAATCGGATAATGACCGAGAAGAACGCAGCAACCACGGCCGCGACGAATGCGGCCGCAGCACCCCTCACCTTGCTGGATCACGTCAACACGCCGCCCGCCCAGACCTGGAACTACCTCAGGATAAACGACGTCTCCTTCGAGGTCCCTGCACCAAACGGCACCCGCACCGGCGCCGCCTTCAACCGCCTGCCGCAGATCTTCTCCAAGGTGGAGACCGGCCTCGGCGACGAGGCCGTCCGCTGGGTCGAGCGCATGGCCGACGGCGCCACCTACGTCGAGGTCCCCGCACGCGAGACGCACGTCGAGCCCATCCTCGTCTCCGTCTCCGACGACGAGCCGTTTGCGAGCTTTGGCGTCATGGTGCGCGAGGGCGCACGCGCGACGATCGCCGTCAGCGTGGGCGCACGGCAGGACGCACTGCAGGCTGCGTCGCAGGGCTCGGACGCAGGCTCCTCGCGCACGACCACGGGCTCGACGCTTCGCGTCATCGCCGAGCGCGGCTCCGAGGTCGAAATCGTAGAGATCGTGGCCTCGGGCGCGGGACGCCAGCACCTCGAGGCGATCGGCATCGACGTCGCCGAGGGGGCAGCCGTCACCGTTCGCCAGTACGCCCTGGGCGGCGCGAAGGTCGCCATGGGCATCGCCGCGAACCTCGCCGGCGACTCCTCCCGCCTCGAGCTCGCCAGCCGCTACGTCGTTCGCGATCGCGACCAGCTTGACGTGAACCACGTCGTCCGGCAGCGCGGGCGCAATACCCGAAGCGACATCCAGACCACCGGCGTCCTCATGGACGGCGCCCGAAAGACCATGCGCGAGACCATCGATCTCATCCACGGGGCCAAGAACTCCCGCGGCAACGAGGTCGAGACCGTGCTCGTCTGCGGCGAGGACGTGGTCAACAAGACCCTTCCCGTCATTCTCTGCGACGAGGAGGACGTCCAGGGCAACCACGGCGCCACGATCGGCTCGGTCAGCCCCGAGCAGGTCGCCTACCTCGCGTGCCGCGGCCTCTCAGAGAGGGACGTCGAGGACCTCTTCGGCCGCGCCCTCTTCGACGATGCGCTCAACCACGCCCCCGACCCCACGTCTCGCGCGGCCGTCATCGGGCGCGCCACGGCCGTCCTCGGCGACTCCTTCGCCGAGGAGGCAGCCTTCGACGAGGGCGCCGACGCCACCTGCATCGCCCCAGGCAACCCCGAGAGCGAAAGGTAGTCAATGCTCACAGACCCACAGCTCCAAGAGATCGAGAGAAGCCCCTACAAGGGCGACTTCCCGCTTCTCGCGAAGAACCCCGAGATCGTCTTTCTGGACAGCGCCGCCACCTCGCAGCGCCCCGAGGCCGTGCTCGCCGCCGAGCGCACCTTCTACGAGACGATGAACGCCAACCCCCTGCGCGGCCTCTACCGCCTCTCGGTCGCCGCGACGGCGGCCATCGACGATGCGCGCAGCCACATCGCGCGCTTCATCGGCGCCACGGACGACGCCGGCAGGCCCCAGGGCTCAGAGGTCGTCTTCACGCGCAACACCTCCGAGTCGCTCAACCTCGTGGCGAACACCTTGGGCAGGCAGGTCGTCCTCGGCCCCGACGACGAGGTGGTCATCTCCATCATGGAGCACCACTCCAACCTCATCCCCTGGCAGCAGCTCTGTCGCGCCACCGGTGCCAAGCTCGTTTACCTGCGCATGGACGACGACTATCGCATCACGCAGGAGGAGATCGAGAAGAAGATCGGTCCCAAGGCCAAGATCGTCTCGGTGACCCAGGTCTCGAACGTGCTGGGCGTCGAGAACGACGTCCGCTCGATTGCCGCGCGCGCCCACGAGATGGGCGCCTACATGGTGGTCGACGGCGCCCAGTCGGTGCCGCACATGAGGGTCGACGTGCGCGATCTCGGCTGCGACCTCCTCGCCTTCTCGGCCCACAAGATGGGCGGCCCCATGGGCATCGGCGTCCTCTGGGGCAAGGCGGAGATTCTCGACGCCATGCCGCCCTTCCTTACCGGAGGGGAGATGATCGACTCGGTGAGCGAGACCGACGCCGTCTGGGCCCCCGTGCCCCAGAAGTTCGAGGCGGGCACGCAGGATGCCGCCGGATCCTTCGCGACCGACGCGGCCATAACCTACCTCGAGTCGCTCGGGATGGAGGCCGTCGAGAGGCGCGAGCGGGCGCTTGCGGCCTACCTCACCGACTCCCTCGCGGCACTCGACTTCGTAG
>JAGAWD010000478.1 GCA_017941585.1 Olsenella sp.
CGAGGTACGTGAGCTCAATGCTTGGTACCAGCACGAGCTTTACGAGCTGGGCGTTGACGTGCGCACCGAGTGCGAGGCGACGCCGGATGCCATCGTCGCCCTCAAGCCAGATGCCGTCGTTCTCGCGGTGGGCTCGAACGCCGTCATGCCCGACGTGGAGGGAATCGATCACCCCAAGGTCATGGGATGCATCGAGGCGCTTACCAATGAGGGGCGCGTGGGAAAGAGGGCCGTCGTGATCGGCGGCGGGCTCGTTGGCTGCGAGCTCTCGCTCGACCTCATCAACAAGGGCCACGACGTTACCATCGTCGAGGCGCTGCCGGACATCCTCTCCGCGGGCCTTCCCGTCCCCTTGCCCAATTCGATGTACCTGCGCGACGCCTTCGCCCAGGCGGAGGTGCCGATTCTCACGGAGACGCGCTTGGTCTCCGTGACTGATGCGGGTGCGGTGGTCGGAGGGCCCGGTGGTACGAGGACGCTGGCGGCAGATACCGTCGTCATAGCGGTCGGCTTCCAGTCCAGGGAGAGCATGGCGCAAGATCTCAAGGGCCGCGGCTTTGCCGTCTTCGAGGTGGGCGACGGGCGCAAGGTGGGAAACATTCTCACGTCCATCTGGGATGCCTACGAGGTCGCGCACTCGCTCTAGGCGAGATGGTGCCTGCAGTCGGGGGATGGCACGCCGTGCCATCCCCCCGCCGCGCGCGCGAGGAGGAGCGGCGGCTTGTCTCTCGCTGCCGTAGGAATCGGAAATCTGGTTGCGTTCGTGAAGCCGAGGTTTTTCGTCTATCATCAAAAAACGTGACATGAACGTGGAACTTCGGCCAGGGAGGCTTCTGTGATGGAAGACGGCGTGCGCGCTGGCGGCGATGCGGCGCGGGGCGACGGGCAGGTACAAGGCATGCCCGCGTCTCGGCATATGCGGGTGGCTGATGGCGCACAGGGGGGCGCGGGCTCCGCGCTCGGGGAAGCGAGTGACGTCTTGGGCTCCAAGGGAGCCGTTCCCGTTCTCCTCTGCCTGCTTGCGGCCGTATTGCTTACCGTGTTTGTCTGTTTGGTCCACGTGCCCAAGTACGCCGCCATCGACGACTTCATGCAGGCGCTGTACGCGCGCGGCGCCTACTTCGAGACGCCCAATTACCTCATGCAGTACTCGATGGTGCTCTTTAGCGCACCGGTCTCCCTGTTGTATGCCGCCATTCCCGTAGTCCCGTGGTATCCGGTGACGCTCATGGGGTTGCAGGTCGTCTCGTTCGCGGCCATGTTCAACCTTGCGCGAAAGATGAGGACGAGCGTTTTGGTGCGTGCGTTCGCCCTTGTCGCTCTGGGACTTTGCGAGCTCATGGTCACGACCTACTTTACCTTCTCGGTCACCAGCTTCGTGGCGTTTGCCGCCGGCATGTCGATCGTCTTGGCACATGGCTGCTTTGTTCCGCCGAAGTCCATCCTGCCCGGTGACGCGCTGGGATATCTGCTCATCGCCATGGGCGTCTCCATTCGCTATGACGTTTGCTTTGCCGCGGCGCTGATCTTCCTGCCCTTCCTGATCTGGGCGATTGTCCGCAACCGGAACCAGCTGACCTTCATCATGGCCGCTGGTGTGGTCGCCTGTATCGTCTTGAGCTATGCGGCCGGACAGATTGCGTGGAGGTCTGGTCAGGGCTGGGAGAGCTACGTCGACATGCAGGAGGCGGCGTCCTCCGTCGCCGACTACCCGCGCGTGAGCTACGAGGACGCGCGTCGTGTGGCGCCCAAGCTCTCCGAGAACGACGTGGACATGATTTACGATTTCCTCTTCGTCGATGCCGGCACGTACGACCTCGAGACGTTCCGCGCGCTTGACGGCGTGGTCCAGCCCTTCGGCGTCTCCACCTTCGTCGGCGCAGTCAGCTCCCGGCCGTCGTTTACGGCATTCTCCCTCGCCCTCGTGGTCGTGGCGTTCCTCTTCGCGGCCCTGCTCGGCGTGGCGCGTGGCTTCAACAGGCGCGGCAAGGCGCTTCTCTTTGGCGTCTGTGTCGCCACGCTGGGCATCATGCTCCTGCTCCTTCTGCGTGCGAGGGCCAGGATGCACGTGGTCCTGCCGCTGTTCGTGGCAACAGTCTTCGCCCTCGTGGTCGGCGCGCTCAACGACGACGAGGGTGCCATCGGGCACGTGTCGGCGTCGCGCCTCCCTGCGGCTTTCTCCGTTGCCGGCATGGCTGTCTTTGCGGTCATCTTCGCGTTCGTCGAGATGAGCTACGCGCGACCCCTGCAGCGCTCGCTCTCCGCCGAGCTCACGGGCAACATGCAGCGTTACGTGGACGAGCACCCGGACACGCTCGTCGCGTTCACGTACTCCCAGGGAGGGCTCCTGAACCACGACGTGTTTGCGTTCGACCGGTGGCGGCACCCGCAGAACGCCGTGTTCATCGGCGGCTACGACTACTACACCAGGCCATGGGAGAACTTCCTTGCGAAAAGCGGCCTCAGCCGCGACCACTTCATGGAGTACCTGCTCGACGGTGACCGCATGGTGACGATTGGCGGCGAGCGCCAGGCCAGGCTGGTCGAGACCTACCTCAGCGAGCGCGTCGGAAGGTCCGTGCGCGCCGAGAAGGTCGAGTCCATGGGCAGGGGCACGCAGTCTCCCGAGGAACATTTCGTGTGGAGGTACTCGGTCGTCGAGTAGCGGCGGCGCGAGAGGGGCCCCATCGTTTCGCCCATTGTTTCGCCTTATCAAAAAACAACGGTACGAGGGAGTATGCTTCCGCGATTTTGGGCATCATTTCCCAATGAGTTCTTTCCGCTCGTGCGCATTGCTCGCGCGAGTCGGCACGCAGAATGTCGATACGGCATTACGAATGAGAGGGGACCGTCATGGTAACTGAAAACCCGCTCGGCAAGATCATTCTCGGCAGGCGAGAGGCCATTGCCCTCGGACTCGGCGGCATCGCCACGCTGGGTCTCGCGGCCTGCTCCGGAGACAGTCCCGCCCCTGCTCCCGAGGGCGGCTCCCCGAGCGGCGGCACGAGCTCGAACGGCCAGATCGACGCCGCGGTCTACGACACGGTGATCGCGGGCGGCAAGGTGGCCGACGATGCCGACATCGCCTCGAGCACCTGGGCCTCCAAGGTCAAACAGAGCGGCACGCTGCGTGTGGGCGGCGTGGAGACCTCCACGCTCTTCTCGCTGCGCAACGCCGAGGACAACACGCTCCGCGGGTTCGACGCGGGCATCTTCCAGCTGCTCGCCCGCTACATCCTGGGCGATCAGAACAAGTACCAGCTCACCAAGGTCACCTCTGACACGCGCGAGTCCGTCCTGACGAACGACCAGGTCGACTGCGTCTTCGCGACGTACTCCATCACGCCCGCCCGCAAGGAGGTCATCTCCTTCGCGGGGCCGTACTACACCTCCCAGCAGGCGATTCTCGTTGCCAAGAGCAACGATGCGATCACCGGCGTCGACAGCCTCGCAGGCAAGAAGGTCGCCGTGCAGTCCGGCTCCACCGGCCCCGGCATCGTGTCCGAGTACGCCCCGAAGGCGAACCTCCAGGAGTTCAGCACCGACGAGGAGGCGCGCACCGCGCTCGAGCAGGGTCGCGTCGACGCCTACGTCATCGACCAGACCATGCAGATGGGCGCCATCGTGAAGAACCCGGGCAAGTACAAGATCGTCGGCGAGCCCTTCGGCCCGAAGGACAACTACGGCATCGGCATGCCCAAGGACTCCGACGGCGTCGACTTCGTCAACGCGTTCCTGAAGAAGATCGAGGACGACGGCACGTGGGCCGCCCTCTGGCAGGTTGCCATCGGCGACCGCACGGACGTCAAGACCGTCCCGGAGCCTCCGGCGATCGGCGCGTAACGTTAACGTGTTGTTCCCAATGCGTCGATAAGGGGCTTCCTTCGATACTTTGAAGGTATCCTTTGCAGATGTGCCTAGATGGGGGCCCTCTGTCTGCCTGGCAGGGGGTCCCTCCTTGAACGGAGGTGATCATGGGGCTCCAAGAGCTGCTTTCCACCTATGGAGACATGTATGTGCAGGCCCTGTTCGTTACCTGGCGCATGACGGCCGTCTCCTACGTCGGCG
>JAGAWD010000479.1 GCA_017941585.1 Olsenella sp.
GGGGGTAACGCTCGCTGCATCTGCGACATCCACTGCCATCCCAAGCCACAGGTTCTACGGTGCGTAACGGAAGGCCTCCAAAGCGCGGGGGCCTCTCGCTGCCTCTCCAGCTCTTGCACCTGCGAATGTGCTACCCCGAGTCGTCGGGCCGCATCCTCCATGGTGGCAGGTTGGTCTGGTGGGCAACGGTGAAGCCGTCTGCAATCAGTGACATCTACCAAGTTTTTATTGACGCAAAGCCACGTATGTTCCCTCAGGTCTGGGTCTCAGGCGGCGCCATCGACCGCTGCAGCGACCTCTCGTCGGTGCCGCACAAGTTCGACTGTGGGGAGGAGCCTTCACGCATCCGTGTCTGCCTCCAGTACCATGACTGGTCAAGCGACCAGCTGTTCACGGAGACCGTCATGCCTTGGTGCTGCGAATGGATCGTCCACTTCGAGATTTGGATGGCGACAGGCGAGTGGCATGGCGGAGGCATACACCCATCATGAGTTAAGAACCCGCCTTCACCGCTACTGCATCGGTTGCCTACGACCCGTAGTGCCAGAATAGCAGGATGACCCTCGCCACGAACCTCGCCCACAGCAGGAAGAACTTGCCGATTGCACACAGTACACGCTTGGCCACGCCCATCTCACACGCTCCTCGAATCAAAAGTCCTCTGAGTACACGTTAGCAGCCACCCCGGACAGATATTCGTAGCTGGCCTCCGTCATGCCGAGCATCGCGCAGGTCAGCTGCTCCTCATCTGGTCCGGAAAGCTCGCTGGCAAGGACGCCCCTCAGGTAGTCATGCAGCCACACAGCACGACCAGCCATGGAGCGCGAGGGCTCGTCAGCTTCATAGAAGAGGTCAGCCGTCTCGTCGAGCCTCACCACATCGCACAGGTCTGCTCCCACGCGTAGCCACTGGAGGCGACCATCGAGCTCGATGGAGCGGACCAGTGCCACTTCCTCCTCGGAGAGGACGTGGAGGCGGCATCCCGCAGACCTCTGCGCCAGGGGCATGCCGGCACCCTCCGAGTCCACCACCCGGTACCAGCTTGCCTCGACCCAGAGCCCGTCATCGAAGACAACCCGAAGGTCGGTGAGGGCGTTCGTCCTGCCGAGGGCGCTGTCGGTCGTCAGCGTGTTGGTGTCGAACTCCTCGATGGCGCCGTCCTGGAAACGCACGGTAATCCTCATCGTTCCGACCTCTCCTCTC
The DNA here is from genome assembly GCA_017941585.1 of Olsenella sp. Taxonomy (GTDB): domain Bacteria; phylum Actinomycetota; class Coriobacteriia; order Coriobacteriales; family Atopobiaceae; genus Olsenella_J. The sequence continues at coordinate 1,204 of JAGAWD010000479.1, forward strand.
TCCTCGCCTGCTGGCGTGCGGGGCGGCTGCCACCATGGGCATCCTGACCAGTCCGGTGGGTAACCCTCGTGTCGGTTTCACCAGCCGATCTCTTGCGGGGCTGTGCTGCCGACCGTTCGGGGAGCATTCCGTGCTCGGCGCAGTACTGCCTCGCGCGTTCGAGCCTCGCCACAGTCGCCTCGCGGTTGGCCATGCCGCGCATTCTGCTGGCAGCTGAGTCCATGGCGGAAAGGCTCCTGAAGCCGCCTCTGGAGACGACGCTCACCGCCTCCGAGAGGGCCACGAGCTCTCGCAGGTCCTTGACCTCGATGGCACCGGCGGCAACCTCGCGGACGTTGCGCACCGTGACGGGACCCGGCGCCTTCCGCGTTGGGCTCCTGAGCCAGCCCGTAACTTCGCGCTTGGTGTATGAGGCGCCGAGCCTCGATCCCGTGACCTGGCGGCTGGGCGTCTCCACCAACGAATAGACCCAGTCTCCCTTCCTCGAGGCGGACTCGCGAACGTTGATGCCCATCTCGCGGAGTGCTCTCTGGAAATCGTCCGGGTTCTTGGCGATGCCCCTCGCCACGTCGACGCGTGCGCGGATGTCCGCCACCCAGGAGTATTCGCCCCTGCCCCTCAGCTCCATCTCCTGGCGGTCGACGTGGCGCCTCATCCGCACGTCCACCCGCCTCCCCGCCTCAGACGACGAGTCCTTATCCACGAAGTGGCTGAGACCCATGCCAGCCGCAATTCTCTGGCAGGACGAGGTGAGGTCCCTCGGGTTTGGGACTTGGAGCCTCCTCCCGGTCTCGAGGTTGGTGTTGTTGACGACGATGTGGGCGTGCGGGATGCGGCGCTCGTTGTCGTCGTGGTAGACGATGGCAACCTCGTAGTCGCCGAAGTTCTCCTCAGCCCACTTCACCGCTAGCTTTCGGAGGGATGCGAGGTCGATCCTGTCATCAGGGCTTGGTGACAGCACGTAGTGCATGAAGGTGCGCGCCCTCTTCCCCTTCCAGGCGAGGTCGTTGCCGAAGCTCTCTCGCGTGCCATCCATCCTCGAAGCCCAGTCAAACGATGCGTACTCGGGCCCGCTGGGTCCGTCCCCGACAACGGGCACGCTCATCCTCTGGAAGTCGTGCGCGAGAGCACGTCCCTCCTTCTCGAGGTAGCGCATGATTCCTCCCGTGCGGGTATGGCCGGGGATGGGCTTGACGTAGGGCATGGAAGCCTCA
>JAGAWD010000480.1 GCA_017941585.1 Olsenella sp.
ACGACCGCACCTTCGGCGCGATCACGCGCGGCAGGACCCCCGACGAGGTCGCCGCCGCAATCCGCGACGTCTGCGGTTCGTGGACGCCCGAGCGCTCGGCCGCGCTTCGCGATCACGTGGAGCGCACCTGCTCCTGGGCGGCCACGGTCCGCGCCCTCGAGTCCGCGTTCGAGCGCGCCCCCGGGCGCGACTAGCCCGTGCCCCCGGGCGCGCCTAGCCCGCGCCGCCGCCCCGGTCGTTCGATTTTTTTCTTCCATTTTGCCGCGGGCGAGGGCCGCGGCTTGAAGGGTGGCCCCCAAATGCAATAATTGCAAGCTGGTGCCGCAAGGTCCCGCCTGTATCGCAGCGACCCCGCCTGGGTCGCAGCGACCCCGCATCGCGGGGTGTCGCCTTGCCCCTCCCCAGTCGACGTCGCGGTCGACGCTCTCCGTCTGCCCCTCTCGGTAGGAGTCGTTCATGTCCGAAGGACTGTCACTCAAGAAGAACATTGCCTGGAACTCGGTGGGATCGGTTACCCGACTCGCCTGCAACTACCTTGTCACCATCGCCGTCGTGCGCCTGTCGCACGGCTTTGACGCCGCCGGCGCGCTCTCGCTCGCCATGTCGGTATCCAACCTCGTCTATCCCTTCGCGGACTTCAAGCTGCGGACCGTTCAGGTGACCGACGTGCGGGAGGAGCACTCGTCGGGGGAGTACATAGGCATGCGCCTCCTCACGACGTTCGTCTCCTTTGCCATAGGCATCGTCTACTCCTTGGCCACGTGCTCGCTGAGCTCGATTCCCGTTATTGCCATCTACCTCGTCTCGTCGCTTGCGGCCAACTACATAGAGGGCATGCACGCCATCGACCAGCGCCACCTGCGCATGGACTACATCGGAAAGTCCTACATCATGCAGGGCGTCTGCAACCTCGTGTTCTTCTCGGTCGTGATCTACCTCACCAACTCAATCGAGCTGGCGGTCGGGGCCATGGCCGCGTCCACCATAGCGATCTGCGTGCTCTACGACATGCCCCGCGCCGGCGGCTTTGAGTCGGTCAGGCCGGTGATCGAGGTGGGGAGCGCCGTCCGCACCCTCGCGACGCTCACACCGCTGGTGCTCGCTCAGGTCTGCAGCAACGCGGTCCTCACCGTGCCCAAGCAGTTCCTCGCGGCAAGCGTGGGTACGGCGGCGCTCGGCATCTACTTCTCCGTCGCCGCGCCCGCCACCATCGTGCAGATGGGCGCGAGCTACATCTACAGCCCGCTCATGGGCGAGTTCGCAGAGCGATTCAAGAGCAACCGGCCCTCGGCGCTCGCGCTCTTTAGGAAGACGGTCCTTGGCATGGTGGGGGTCATGCTTGTCTTTGGCCTGCTCGTCATACTGCTGGGAGACTTCATCCTGGGCATACTCTACGGAAGCCAGATCGTGGAGTACGGCTACCTCCTCGCGCCGGCGGTGCTCTGCACCTTCGTGACCGCCTTCTCCTGGTTCATGAACGACCTCCTGCTATCCCTTCGCGACTACAAGGCGAGCTTCCTCGGCAACGCGGTCGCCACGGTCGTGTCGCTCGCGTGTACGGTGCCGCTCGTCAACCTGCTGGGGATGAATGGCGTCAGCTGGGTTGGTATAGTATCCTACGCCGCGTCCGTCGTCGTCCTCGGGGCGATCTTCGTCCGCGACGTCAGGCCGCCCGCGCAAGACGGGCGCGAGTAACGGGGGAGTGAGGAGTGGCACATGACCCACGCAACAGGCGATGCGACTGAGGGCGAGGCCCGTGAGGTAACCGCGACGGGGGATGCCGCGCGCGACGATGCTCGCGCCTATTCCGCAGGCAGCCTCGAGCGTCTCCAGGACGTCGAGAGGGACTTGCTCGCCGTGGTGGACCGCGTCTGTCGCGAGAACGGCATAGAGTACTTCCTCGACGGGGGCACGCTGCTTGGCGCCGTCAGGCACGGCGGCTTCATCCCCTGGGACGACGACGTCGACATCGCCATGCCCTACGAGGGCTACCTGCGCTTCCGCGAGATCGCTCCCAAGGTCCTGCCCGAGGGCTACTCGCTGCATGACTGCGCCAACACGCCGGGCTTCTCCGCGCTCTGGCTGAAGGTCTTTCGCGACGGCACCCGCTTCATCGACGGGGACGCGGCAAATGCCGGATGCGAGCAGGGCATCTTCCTCGACGTCTTCCCGCTGCTCCCGCTTGACCGCGATCCCAAGAGGGCGGCGCGTCAGCGCTCCCGGTGCCTGAGGTGGCAGAGCATGTCGTACCTGCACCACTTCGCCCACCCCAAGATCCCGCGCACCGCACGCTTTCGCAGGGTTCTCGAGGCGGGGTGCGTCGTGGCGCACCACACCGTGGCGCGCCTGTTCGACTCGGCGGAGATCCAGAGGCGCATGCTCGAGGACGCGCGGGCCCAGGACCCGGGAGACGAGCTCTTCGACCCCTGCTACGCGACGTACACGTACCGGCGCGAGTGGTTTCTGCCGTCCGTCGACATCGAGTTCGACGGCATGGCGCTTCGCGGCCCGCGCGACGCGGACGCCGTGCTCAGAACCTACTACGGCAACTACATGGAGCTTCCGCCCATGGAGGACCGCTACACCCACCTGCCGCTCGTGCTCGACTTCGGCGATGGCAAGAACGTGATGGAGCGGTAGCCGCCCAGCCACGGAGCGATGGCGGTTGCCGGTGGCGGTTGCCGTACGGCTGGCCGCCATGCCATACGACGGGGGAGGTCAGTCGCCGGTCGCAGGGACGCCGGACGCCGTCGTGGCCGGCTGGCGCCGCGCCGCCCGGGGCATGTCGGCATCCTCGTCGGCGGCTCCTTCGGCGCAGGCCTCGTCGGCCGCTGCCGTGGCTCCCGTCGCCTCGGCGCCGGGCAGGAGCCCCCGTGCGTCCCTGAAGAAGCTCGCGACCATCACGACAATGATGATCCCTATCGGGAACGCCGAGATGATGCTCACCGACTGGATGTTCGCCATCGAGCTCTCGGAGAACACGAGCGCGATCGGCAGGACGATCAGAAGGACGCACCACAGGAGCTGGACCGCCATGCCCGGGCGCTCGTCGTCTCCCAACTCGCGATAGCTGTAGCAGGCGGCCGTGTAGGCGATCGAGTCGAACGAGGTGGCGTAGAAGGTCACCATGGTCACGAGCACGAGCGCCATGATGAGGGTGGGGAAGGGCATCGTGTCGATGATCGAGAGGATGAGCGAGTAGAGGTCGCCCGACGCCTCGTACAGGGCGACGAAGTCCGCCGCGCCGGAGACCTGCAGGCCGAGCGAGTAGTTTCCCAGGATGACGAAGCTCACGATGGTGGAGCCCACGCCAAAGGCGTAGCCGCCGAGGATGATCTGGCGAATCGTGCGCCCGCGCGAGATGCTGCCGATGAAGAACGGCGCGGCGATGCACCACACCATCCAGTAGGCCCAGTAGTAGATCGTCCAGTCCTGCGGGAAGTTCGTGGCGCGCGCGGGGTCGGTGTAGGTGGCAAGCCCTATGAAGTTCTGGACCATCTTGCCCAGCGACTGGAAGCCGTTCTCGATGATGAAGCGCGTCTGGCCTCCCGCGAGAAGGACGATCGCGAGGAGCCCGAAGAACAGGTAGATGCACGCCTTCGCCAGAAGGCTGATGCCCTTGAGGCCGTGCAGGACGGCGTAGGTGTAGACGGCGCAGGTGACGAGCAGGATGGCGATGCTCACGGCGGTGCGGCTGAC
>JAGAWD010000481.1 GCA_017941585.1 Olsenella sp.
ACTCGTTCATCGGGACTCCTCTCCTCGGGCCGACATCGGCCTTTTTTACCCTGAGACCAGCGTAGCCCAGGAGGGGAGCCTTCTCTGGCTCGCCCCGCCCAGTGGGGCTCGCAGGTTCGGAGCTGATGAACATATCGTCTGGGTTGCGTACCGATTGCTGGTGTCACCGATCCCGCCGCGAGTGGCAGGCCTCGCGCCTGCCCGAGTGGCGGGACGTCACCCAGAACCGACTACATCCTACCTCACTATGCCGCCCTCCCCTCCGCGATGGCCTCCTCTATCTTCTTCCTCGCCAGCTCGACGACCTCCGCGCTCGGCGGCTCCGGGTCCGGCGCGCGCCTCTCCAGCCCCGCCAGCGTGGACGCGTCGATGAAGCGGCTGCACGCCCAGTCCTCGTTCACGTCCAGCAGGACCGAGCCCACGAGCCTCAGGAGGGCCTTTTCCGACGGGAACACGCCCACCACCTTCGTCCTGCGCTTTATCTCCGCGTTCGCGCGCTCCTGGACGTTGTTGGTCCTCAGCTTCTTCTGGTGCTCGGCGGGGAAGTCCAGGTAGGCGAGCGCGTCGGCCTCGGCGTCCTCGAGGAGCTCGCCGCGGCGCCCCGAGAGCCCCCTGACGACCTCGCACGCCTGCCGGTACGCCGCCCTCACCATCTTGGGGTCGCTCTCGGCGAACACGGCCTTCATGGCCGCGAGGGCCGTCGCCCTGTCCGACCTGCCGGGGAACCAGCCCGCGACGTCGCGCTCCAGGTGGACGATGCACCTCTGCCAGGCGGCGCCGGGGAAGACCTCGGCGACGGCCTCCACCAGCCCGCCGTGGTCGTCGGAGGTGACGCACCTCACGCCGTGCACGCCCCTGCGCCTCAGGGACCTCAGGAACTCCTTCCAGGAGGACGCGGACTCCGTGTCCACCGCGTCGAAGCCCACGAAGCGCCTCCGCCCGTCCTCGCCGCACGCTATCGCGGTGACCACGCCCTTCGACTGCACGTGCCCGTTGTCGCGGCACTTGGGGAAGGTCGCGTCGAGCCAGAGGTACGGGAACCCCATCCCGTCGAGCCTCCGCGCCCCGAAGGCCTCCAGCTCCTCGTCGAGGTCGGCCGTCATGCGCGAGACGCGGCTCGGGCTGAGGGAGGCGAACTCGAGCGCGTCGGCGGCCTTCTCTATCTTGCGGGTGGACATGCCGCGCACGTAGGCCTCGCGGACCGCCGCGACGACCGCCCTGTCGACGCGCGAGTAGGGCCTGATGATCTCCTCGGGGAAGTACGTGCCCTCCCTGAGCTTGGGGATCCTCATCGTGATCTCGCCGACGGGGGTGACGAGGGACCTCTCTCGGTACCCGTTGCGCCTGTTGCCCTCGCCGCAGAGCTCGTCCGCCTGGGCGTCCATGATCCGGTTGACCACGTCCTCCAGGGACATCCTGGCGAGCTCGGTGAGGTCGATGGTCCCGTCGGCGCGCAGGGGGACGTCGCCCGTGGCGACGAGTTGCTGTATGCTTTCCATGGTTGGCCGCTGCCTTTCTCGAATCGTCTTTAGTCTCAAATCACGATTCTAGGCGCGGCCACCTTTTTATAGGAAGGCGGCCTTGACACCAACGTTCGGCACGCGATCCGGTTTTGCGCCGGGAATCCCGCACTCGACCCGGTTTTGCGCCGGAGGCACTCGAGCAATCACGCACTCGAGCCGCTTTTGCGCCGGTGCTTGGGGTCGGCTTTTCGCCGGAGAGTCTCACGAGACTTCTGCTCAGGGGTGTCGTGGGCGTGGATGTGCTCGAGGTCAATCTGCGCTGATCGGCATTCATCCGGCGTTTCGAAGACCCAAGTTTTGAAGTATCGAAGAGCCGAATCGAAGAGCCAAAAATGCGGTTCCAGCCGTACGCTGGAACCGCAGTGCTGGTCGGCTGTGCAGGCGATGCAGGCGCTATGCCATCGGCTTCGATCGTCCCGTCTACGCGCATCCCGCCTCCGCGTGCCTCATCTTCGTGCGTCCGACTTACCCGTGGCGCCTGCGCCCTGTCCGTCCGGAACCTCGTGGCGCGGCGTGCCTGCGAGGCCCCTGGCGGTCGTCGATCTTGCCTACTTGCCAGAGATCTTGTGCTTGAGGATCTTGATTCCTCGTTTGGCGGCGTAGGGAAGTACTGCCTGGACCTTGTCCTCGCTGCGCCACATGCGGGATGCCTCGGGCATGTCGCGCTTGAGGTGGATGGCGTCAAACTCGCAGCGTGTGGTGCACAGGCCGCATCCGATGCACTTGTTCGTGTCGACAATGGAGGCGCCGCACTTGAGGCAGCGGGCGCACTCGGTGCGAATCTGCTCCTCGGTGAGTTCCTTTGTGGGGTCCGTCCAGTCGTGCACGATGTTTGCGACCTTCGCGCAGGCGGGTACCTGGCGGCCGGAGCGGTCGTACTGGTTGTCGGTAAGGTCGAGGTCGCCCTTGTCGAGTTCGACGTAGTGGCGCCTGTTGCGGGAGAGCGTGAGCGAGGAGCCCTTCTGTACGAAGCGGTGCATGGAGATGGCGGCCTCGTGGCCGGCGGCAATAGCGTCGATGACGAACCGCGGCCCGGTGTAGACGTCTCCGCCGACGAAGATGTCTGGTTCGGCGGTCTGGTACGTCACGGGGTCGGCGATGGCTCCGTCTCCGCGGCCAAGCTCGACTTTGCTGCCATCGAGGAGGTTGCCCCACTCGATGGACTGACCGATGGAGAGAACCACGTTCTCGCAGGCTATGGTCTTGGTTTCGGACTCGTCGTAGGTGGGGGAGAAGCGACCCTCGTCGTCGAAGACGCGCGTGCAGCGCTTGAACGTGACGCCACAGACCTTACCGTCCTCGTCGAGGTCGATGGACGCGGGACCCCAACCATTGACGACGCTGACGCCGTCCTCCTCGGCCTCGATGACCTCGTGCGGCAGGGCGGGCATCTCGTCTCGCTGCTCGAGGCAGACCATCGAGACCTCGCTCGAGCCGCAGCGCACCGAGACGCGCGCGGCGTCAATGGCGACGTTGCCTCCGCCCACGACGACCGTGCGGCCAGAGACCTCGTGGTCGGGGTTTGCGAGCGCGTGGCGCAGGAACTCGACCGCCGTCGTGACACCCTCGGCGTCCTCGCCGGGGACTCCTGCCTTGCGGCCGCCCTGGCAGCCGATGGCAACGTAGAAGGCCATAAAGCCCTGCTCGCGAAGCTCGGCGAGGGTAACGTCCTTACCAACCTCGACGCCACAGCGGAATTCGACGCCCATCTCGCGCAGCACGTCGATCTCTGCGGCGACGACGTCCTTCTCGAGCTTGTAGGCGGGAATGCCGTAGGTCATCATGCCGCCGGGAAGCTCGTCCTTCTCGAACACCACGGGGTTGTAGCCCATGTTGGCGAGGTAGAACGCGCAGGAGAGGCCCGCGGGACCGGCGCCCACTATGGCGATCTTCTCGGGCAGGCGCCCGCGCGTGGAAGGTATGACCGGCTCGGGTACGAAGCGGTGCTCTGCCTCGAGGTCCTTCTGCGCGATAAAGCGCTTCACGTCGTCGATGGCAACGGCCTCATCGACGGTGCCGCGCGTGCACGCCTGCTCGCAGCGCTTGTTGCAGACGCGACCGCAGACGGCGGGGAAGGGGTTCTCCCTCTTGATGAGCGCGAGCGCGTCGCGATAGCGTCCCTCGGCGGCCATGCGGAGGTATCCCTGGACGGAGATGTGCGCGGGGCAGGCCGTCTTGCAGGGGGCGGTGCCGGTGTCGTGGCACTCGATGCGGTTGTTGTTCTTGTAGTCGACGTCCCAGTCGGCCTCGCCCCAGCTACGCTCGTCAGGGAGCGGCTGCTTGGGATACTCGACGGCCGAACCGTCGGCCTTGGGGAGCTTCTGCCCGAGCTGGACGGCGCCCGCGGGGCACACCTCGACGCAGCCCGCGCATGCCACGCACTTCTCGGCGTCGACGTGGGCGCGGTATGCGCTCGCACTCATGTTGGGGGTGTTGAAGAGCTGGCTCGTGCGCAGCGCGTAGCAGACGCTCACGTCGCAGTTGCAGATGGCGAAGATCTTGTTCTCGCCGTCGATGTTGGTGATCTGGTGCACGTAGCCGCACTTCTCGGCCTCGAGGAGGATGTCGATCACCTCGTCGTAGGTGATGTAGTGGCCCTTGCCCGTCTCCTGGAGGTAGTCGGCCATGTCGCCGACGCCGATGCACCAGTTCTGCGGGTCGCGACCGCCGTTGTCGCCACGGGCGCGCTCCGCGATGGTGCAGGAACAGGAGCCGGCGGCGTAGCGGTCGTACTTCTTGAGCCAGTGGGAGATGTGCTCGACAGACGCGCTCACGTTCTCCTGCCTGATGGCGTGCTCGACGGGGATGACGTGCATGCCGACGCCGGCGCCGCCGGGCGGGACCATCTTGGTGGCCTTGGTGAGCGGCAGGAAGGTCATGCGCTCGAAGAAGGTGCCGATCTCGGGGTGCTCCTCCATCTGGCGCTGGTTCATGACGGTGAACTCGGCGGAGCCGGGGACGAACATGGGCAGCACGTAGCGCTTCTCGTGCGCGGGGTTCTTCCCGTCCTCGTTCTCCCAGTTGTACTCGATGATGCCCTTGACGGACATGGAGTCGAGCAGCTCCTGCACGCGCTTGGCGGGCTTGCCGCAGCCGACGACGACCTGCTCGAAGGTCTCGGGCACGCGCACCTTCATGTGCTTGGTGACCTCGGCCTCCTCCTCGGTCATGACGCTCGCGAGGCCCCAGTAGTCCGGGTCGTCGTAGTTGGTCTTGTGCAGGAGGCGGTCGGTGATCTTGGCGGCCTCGCGCAGCACGCCGGGCTTCTTCTCGGCGGAGGACGCCGGGCCGGGGTCGTCAGGGTTCTGGGGCTTGTAGTGCGTGACGTCCTCGTTCTCGGAGAAGTACTCCTCGGCGATGATGCGAATCGGGTCGCCGTTCGAGACGGTGGTGGGGATGACGTTCCTGGCGGCGACCTCCTCGTCGGTCATGTCGCCGCGCATCGCGTCTGCGCGCTCGTCGATGGAGGCGCCGCCGTACGCCTCCCGCGGACGTCCTGTGGCACCGCCCTGCTTGGTGTTTGCCATGTTCCTCTCCTTTTCCGAATGCGAGTGACGGCAGACGGTCCCCACCGTCCGCTCGGATCGCACGTGTGGCACGACCCTTGGGGCGTATCCGACTGCGCCCCAAGCCATGCAACTGCATGTTTCCATGGTAAACGATGTGCCACTAGCCCGATGCTGACACTTTCGGTGCTTATGTCGATGTGACGTGGCGGCCGTGACCTAGTCGCGCGGAGATCAACGCAAGCTCACGTCCGCCTACACGAGTCCGTCGAGCTTGTCACTCGACGTGGCCTCCTGCTTGGCGGCCTCCTCGTCGGCGCGGCGGATCGCCACGCGGCGAATCTTGCCGTTGACGGTCTTGGGCAGCTCGTCCACGTAGTCGACAATGCGCGGGTACTTGTAGGGCGCCGTCTCGCGCTTGACGTAGGTCTGCAACTCCTTGGTGAGTTCGGGCGAGCCGGTGTATGCGGAGTGCAGCACGATGGTCGCCTTGACCGCCTTGCCGCGCACCGGGTCGGGCACGCCCGTGACGGCGCACTCGCGCACGGCGGGGTGCTCGAGCAGGACCGACTCGATCTCCGTCGGCCCGATGCGGTAGCCGGAAGACTTGATGACGTCGTCGTTTCGGCCCACATAGTGCAGGTACTCGTCCTCGTCCTTCCAGGCGGTGTCGCCCGTATGGTACCAGCCGTCGTGGATGGCCTCGGCGGTCTTCTCGGGATCGCGGAAGTAGCCCATCATGATGCCGTCGGGGGGATTGTCCTCGTCGTAGGCGATGCAGATCTCGCCCGTCTCGCCGTAGTCGCACTCGGTTCCGTCCTTGTGCAGAAGGGCCATGCGGTAGAGGGGGACAATCTTGCCCATTGAGCCGGGGTGCGGCGTGGAGTTGTTGAGGTTCGCTATGGTGAGCGGTGTCTCGGTCTGGCCGAAGCCCTCGAAGATCGTGAGGCCCGTGTGCTCCTTCCAGAAGTTGTAGAGGTCGGGGTTGAGGGCCTCGCCCGCCGTGGTGCAGTACTTGAGCGGCGTGAGGTCGTGCGCGTCGACGTCTGCCTGCATCATGAGACGGTACATCGTGGGAGGGCAGCAGAGCGTGGTCACGTTCCAGCGTGATATGAGGTCGAGGATCTCGTCAGCGTGGAAGCGGTCGAAGTCGTACGTCAGCACGCACGTCTCCATGGTCCACTGGCCATAGAACTTGCCCCAGACGGCCTTGCCCCAGCCCGTGTCGGCAATGGTGAAGTGCGTGCCCCCGTCTCCGGTGGTGTTGTGCCAGAGCTTGGCGGTCGCCGTGTGAGCGAGCGCGTAGGTGCCGTTGTGGAGCACCATCTTGGGCTGGCCCGAGGTGCCGGAGGAGAAGTACATGATCATCGGCTCGTGGACCTTGGTGGGGACGCGCATCCAGAACTCGCGTGCCGCGCGCACGCCGGAGTTGAAGTCAACCCAGCCCTCGCGCTCGCACGTGAGCTCGCAGATGTGCTCGGGGCCGGAGAGGTGGGCGTCGCGATCGACGGGGTGTCCCGCCACGCGCACCTCCTCGGAGAGGCCCGCGCCCCCGCCGTTGACGATGATCTTCGTCTCGAGGTCGGGGCACTGGTCGGCCACGCTGTCCACGACGTCGGCGATGGTGCCGGCGCTCGTGCAGACGACCGCCTTGATCGAGGCGGCCTGCAGGCGGTAGAGCATGTCGTGCTCCCGCAGCATGAAGGTGGCGGGTACCATGACGGCACCGATCTTGTGCAGCGCGAGGCCCACGAACCAGAACTGGTAGTGGCGCCTGAGCACCACGAGCACCATGTCGCCCTTGCGCACGCCCTGGTCGGCGAGGAAGTTCGCGCACTTGTCGGACCACAGCTTCATCTCGCCGAAGGAGAAGACGTGCTCCTCGCCCTCGGGGTTGCACCACTTCATGGCGGGGCGGTCCGGGTCTGCCTCGGCGATGTCGTCGACGATGTCGTAGGCCCAGTTGAAGTCCTCGTCGTAGTGGAGGGAGATGTGGCTGACCTCGCCGTCGAAGTTACGGGATTCGGATAGGTACTTCTCGCTTATGTAGCGCATGATGCATCCTTTGGGAGAGTGTCGGCATGGCGCGCGCCCGTCGCGCCGTGAGGCAGCGGGCGAATCGTCGTGGGGAGCGCCGCCCTCGGTTCATGCGTTCTGGCCGAGGCTCCTCTCGAGGTTCCTCTCGAGGGCGTCCGCTCTTTCGGCACCGTCCGCGTCGTGCGGGCGATGCCTAGATAATCCCCTCTCCGTTGGTGATAGCCTCGGGGATGACCACTGCGAGGATCTGCGCGTCCTCGCCGCCGATGGCGATGATGCCGTGGCCGCGGCCGGAGTCGTAGAGCAGCGTGTCGCCGGGGCCGACCTCCTCGATGTGATCCTCGAAGGCAAAGCGCAGGTGGCCCTTGAGCACGTAGTCAAGTTCCTGGCCCTTGTGGTAGGACAGGTGGATGGGCGCGTTCTGGCTCTCCTCCTGATAGGGGACGTCGACCAGGAACGGCTCGCACAGGCGCCCCTTGAAGAACGGCGCCTTGTGCAGGTACTCGAAGTCGGAGTGGCGGTCGATGTGCATGCCCTCCTCGGGGCGCACGATGGAGTACCACTTGATGTGGGGGCTCTCGCCCGTCATGAGCTCGGTGATGTCGACGCCGAACATCTTGGCGCACTTGTAGAGGAAGGTGAAGGTGAGGTCCATCTCGCCGGACTCGCGCTTCTCGTACTCCTCGGCGGAGCGGCCCGTGGCCCTGGCCATGTCCTCGATAGTGAGGTCGTTGTCCTCGCGGAGGGAGCGAATGCGGTTTGCTATCTCCTTGCGGTGCTCGTCGGCGGAACCAAGGTCCATCAGCCCTCTCCTTTCGTGTGCTGTGTCGTCGCACGGTGAGCCGTGAGGCGTCTTGCGTGGCGATGTGCGCTGCACCGAATGCCGTTGCGCCTTGCGTGCGTCACGCTCTTTGCTCGTTGGGATGACTTTAGCATCGCGCGTCGCGCGCGATGGGAAAAACGCTGCGGCCGCGCAAAAGGTTTCGCTGTTGGCAACAAAAGCGCCAACAAGTGAGCGAAACAAAATAAGAGACATCAGGCTTGCAGTCGAACATTTGTTCGTATATTATCACCATATAAGATAAAGATAGCGAGGGGTGGTGGTGGAGATGGTTGTGCAGGACTTCGGGGAGGCCGCGCTTAGGGAGCGCGATCTGGAGAGGCTGGCGCGCTTCAGGCTGCTCGACGACACATTTATGCGGGTCGTGTTCAGGGGTAACCTCCCGCTCGCGCAGCGCGTGCTGAGGACGATCACGGGAATCGGCACGCTCGTGCTCACCGGTGGGGAGACGCAGCGGGACCTCCGACGCGCGACGGGTTCGCGCTCGCCCGCGCTCGACGCGTTCGGCACTGACGCCTCGGGCACGCAGTACGATCTTGAGGTGCAGTCGGGCTCGGACCTCGAGCCGAGGAGGTTCCGCTACTACGGCTCGGCCATGGATGTTGACGCACTGCCGGCGGGCCGCCCCTACGCGGAGCTGCCCGAGCGGTGGCTCGTGGTCGTGCTCGAGCGCGATCCCGCAGGGTCCGCGCAGGCGCTGCGCCACTACCGCACCTGCGCGCCGGGCGGCGTCGTTCTCGAGGACGGCGCGCACCTACTCTACGCGAACGCCGCCTACCGCGGCGACGACGCGCTTGGGTCGCTCATGAGCGACTTCTGCCAGGCCGACCCACGGCTCATACGGGACCCGATGCTCAGGGAGCGGGTACAATACCTCAAAAAGAGCGAGGAGGGGGTGCGTGAGATGTGCAGGATAAGCGACGAGATACGCGACGAGGGAATCGAGATTGGCAGGAGGCAGGGTCTGGAGCAGGGTCTGGAGCAGGGCCTGAAGCAGGGTCTGCTCAACAGTCTGCGGAGCCTTATGGAGACGGCCCACTGGTCCGCCCAGCAGGCCATGGACGCGCTCAAGGTTCCGGAGGACCAGCGGGCACGGTACCTTGCCATGATCTGATTGCCGGATCAGGTTGGTTCAGGTTGGTTGACTGCCGATGCCTATGTTAACGCGCCCCGTACGCTTGCCGCGAACGGGGCGCGTGTCGTTTAGGCTTAGTGCTGCTGTGGGGCGCTACAGCCCGATGCCCATGTGGAGCGCCTTGAGGTTGGGCTCGAGGAGGTTGGCGTGCTTGGCCGGCACGCACTTCTTGAGCGCGGCCTCGAGCACGTCGAGGTCGGCAAACTGCGTCTCGGCCCAGAGCTTGCCCAGACAGATGATGTTGGCGAGGCCCTTGAGCCCCTCGTCCTCCGCCATCTGCGTCGCCTTGAAGGCGAAGCTGCGGACGCCCTCGGGCAGCTCGACCTCGTCGGCGTTCATGGCGAGCGTCGTGTCGATGATGGCTACCCCGCCCTTCTCGAGCGTGGGCCCGAACTTCTCGATCGAGGGCTGGTTGAGTGCGATCAGCGCCGTGGGGCGCGTGATGAACGGCGAGCCAATGGCGTCGTCGGAGAGCGAGACGTTGCAGTTGGCGGTGCCACCGCGCATCTCGGGGCCATAGCTTGGCATCCACGAGACGTGGCGCCCGTCAAGAAGTCCTGCGTTTGCCATGACCTTTCCCGCGAACAGAACGCCCTGGCCGCCAAAGCCGGAGAGGACGCAGAGCATCTCGTGGGTCTTGATGGAAGTGTCCTGTGGCATGGTCATGTTAGCCCTCCCTCTTCTGCTGGGCGATGGGGCAGTCCGCAGCACGTGCGGCCGCGGCCCCAAGGGCGTTGTCGTACCCGTCCGCCTGGACGTCCTTGTACACGCCGAGCGGGTAGTAGGTGAGCATATTCTCGCGCAGCCAGTCGAAGGCGGCCTGCGGCGTCATGCCCCAGTTGGTCGGGCAGGTCGAGACAACCTCGACGAAGGAGTAGCCCACGCCGTTTACCTGGTTCTCAAACGCCTTCTTGATGGCCTTCTTCGCCTGGCGGATGTGCGCCGTGCTGTCACAGGCGACGCGCTCGATGTAGGCCGGGCCGTCGAGGGTGGCGAGAAGCTCGCTCATGCGGATGGGGAAGCCCACCTTCGAGACGTCGCGCCCGTAGGGGCTCGTCTGCGTGACCTGGTTGGGAAGCGACGTCGGGGCCATTTGGCCGCCCGTCATGCCGTAGATGGCGTTGTTGATGAAGATGACGGTGATGTGCTCGCCGCGCGTGGCGGCGTGTACCGTCTCGGCAGTGCCGATCGAGGCGAGGTCGCCGTCGCCCTGGTAGGCGAAGACGATCTTGTCGGGGTGCACACGCTTGACGCCCGTTGCGACCGCAGGGGCACGCCCGTGGGCAGCCTCAATCATGTCGCAGGCGAAGAAGTCGTAGTTCATGACCGAGCAGCCGACGGGGGAGATGCCCACGGCCTCGCCCTCGATTCCGAGCTCGTCGATCGCCTCGGCTACGAGCCGGTGCACGATGCCGTGCGTGCATCCCGGGCAGAAGTTGAAGACCTTGTCGGTAAGGGAGTGGGGCCTGGCGGAGACGATCGTCTCGCCTGGCTCGACCTTGATGCGGTCCTGCTGGTAATCGGGGAGGGTCTTTTCCTGTGCCATGCTACTCACCTGCCTTTGCGGACGCGTTGGCGTCGAGGTCGGCGGCCAGTGCCTCGATCTGGTCGAGAATCTCCTCGGGCGTGGGCAGCACGCCGCCCGTGCGCCCGAAGAAGGAGACGGGCACGCGTCCCCGTGCAGCGAGGCGCACGTCCTCCACCATCTGGCCCATGTTGAGCTCGACGGACATGAGCGCCCTGGCACCGCCTCCGATGACCCGGTCGATCGCGTCGGTGGGGAAGGGCCAGAGCGTGATCGGGCGCAGGAGCCCCGCCCTGATGCCCCTCTCGCGGGCGCGGCGTATGGCCGTGCGCGCGATGCGCGATGCCGCGCCGAAGGCCACGATCACAATCTCGGCGTCATCGGCGAGGAAGAGCTCCTGGCGCTGCTGGGTCGCTTTGATCTTCTCGTAGCGCTCGAAGCGCTCGCGATTCTTGGCCTCGAGCGTCTGCGGGGTGAGGAAGAGCGAGTTAACCACGTTGTGCTCGCGCTTCATGTGCGTGCCGGTGGTCGCCCAGGGCTTGGCCGGAAGGCTTTCGGGGTCGCGCGCGGGCGGCAGGGTGACGGGCTCCATCATCTGGCCGATCATGCCGTCGGCGAGGATCATCGCGGGGGTGCGGTACTCGTCCGCGAGGTCGAACGCCAGGTAGATGAGGTCTGCCATCTCCTGCACGGTGCTCGGTGCGAGGACCGGCATGAAGAAGTCGCCGTGGCCCATCGCGCGCGTTGCCTGGAAGTAGTCGGACTGCGAAGGCTGGATGCCGCCGAGGCCGGGGCCGCCACGCTCGACGTTGACGATTACGCCGGGGACGTCGGCGCCGGCCATGTACGAGACGCCCTCGCCCTTGAGCGACACGCCGGGCGAGCTCGAGCTCGTCATTGCGCGTGCACCGGCGGCGCCGGCGCCGTAGACCATGTTGATGGCCGCAATCTCACTCTCGGCCTGAAGGAACGTGCCGCCGATCTTGGGGAGCTTCTTGGCCATGTAGGCGGCGAGCTCGGTCTGCGGCGTGATGGGGTAGCCGAAGAAGTACCGGCAGCCGGCGCGCATAGCGGCCTCGGCCAGCACCTCGTTGCCCTTCATGAGGACGCGCTCTTCGGTGGGGGCGCCCTGCGCGGTGTGCGCGCTCTTCTCTGCTGTCATCTACTTCACCACCGTAATTGCGACGTCCGGGCAGGTCAGAAAGCACGAGGAGCAGCCGATGCAGCCGCCTTGGTCCACGAGCTTCGCGGGATGGTAGCCCTTGGGGGTGATGTTCTCGTCGTCGAGCGCGAGAACTCCCTTCGGGCATGCGGTGACGCACAGGCCGCAGCCCTTGCAGTGCACCTCGTCGACGATGATACGTGCCATGCGCGATTCCTCCCTCTCCTGAGGTGTGCGACGATGCGTTGCGCCGGGATGGGCACTGGCTTGTTGGCGGGGAGCGGGCTCGTTGGCGAGGACACGCTCCGAGGGGCCTCGCCGCACGCGGCCGCAGCCCCTAGCCTTGCTCGTCCCAGGGCGTAGCAACAAATTTAGGCATCATGACGAGCTGCGCACAGGGCGAATCGCCGTCTGTTAACAGTGCGGCAATTTGCGGGTGCGCCGCAGGGTCTATCAGGCAGGCGCCCTCGTGGGAGAGGAGGTCTCGCGCGTCGGGCGTATCGATTCTCTCCACGGCGGCGCGCGCGACCACCGTTGCCGCCAGGGGCAGTCCCGCCGCGAGGGCACAGCGCTTGGCAAAGTCGATTCCGCGCGCAACATGCTCGGGTGTCGTCTCTCCTGCCATGTTCGAGGTGTTGAGCATGGCTACCGCCTTTAGGTGTGCGTGCTCCTCTATACCGTGCAGGACCTCTACGGCCTCCTCGGGAGTGGAGGTGAGCGTGCGAAAGCAGCTCACGGCGTAGAGCATGCAGGCACCTGCTTGCGAGAGTGGCTCGGCATAGCGCCCGAGGGCGGTCGCGCCGTCGTCGTCTCCGCCCACGTCGATGATGAGACGCTCGTCCGTCGCCGCCTGTGAGCCGATGCGCCGGATGAGTGCGTCGAGCTCGCCGGTGAGGCTGGGGGTGTCGAGCGTGCTTCCCGCAAAGACAGGCGCGACCATATGGACGCCCCTTTCGGCCAGCTCCTGCGCATAGTCACTCGAGCGAAAGTACGGGTTGACGATGTCGAGGTCGGCGAGGGTCACCTTGTGCCCGCTCGCTGCGTGGGCGAGGGCGAGCCCGAGCGAGCAGTTCGTCTTGCCGACGCCGGCGTGTCCTACGATCACGGTTATGTTCGGAAGGTCCATCAGGTCGATCTGGGGACCTTGCGTCTGAGGATTTCGCATCTGAGGGTCTCGCGCGTCTCGCACCGGGCATCACGTCCTTAGGGCGGCATCTGTCGGTAAGACTATCTTCGCCTTGCGCGCGACGGGGCGCAAGGCGGCCGTTGGGCAGGGGCGCGTGGCCACTTTGCGTGGGATCGCCTTCCTAAAGTCGTCCTTCGGTGCTTTCGAATGTTCCGGTGGCTTCGGAGCGCAAAACCCTGCCGAGAGAACTGTCCGTGCCGACTCCGGAGCGCAAAACCCCGCCGGGAGACTCGGGGCGCAAAAAGCCGCCGAGTGAACTCTCGCTGCCGGCAGCGGAGCGCAAAACCCCGTCGAGAGACTCCTCCGGAGCGCAAAACCCCGTCGAGAGACTCCTCCGGAGCGCAAAACCCCGTCGAGAGACTCCTCTGAGAGTTCTCTCGAGGCCATTCTGCGCTCCCAATCGTTCTCTCGGGGCCATTTCGCGCTCCCAATCGTTCTCTCGAGGCCATTCTGCGCTCCCAATCGTTCTCTCGGGGCCATTTCGCGCTCCGGCCCCTCGACCAATCGTTCTCTCGAGCCACTTTTGCGCTCCGGCCAGTCAGCATCGTTCTCTCGACGGCATTTTGCGCTGCCGGTCTCTTCCGCCCTCGCGCGTGGCGCATGCGGCCGTGTGGCGTGCGACGCGCGTTTCGTCTCGCCGGGAAACGCCGCGTATGGGTACACTAGCTTTCGGATATACGAAAGGACACCTGCATGGACCATGATTCGCAGACGCAGGCTGGCGCCCATCCGCTCGGCGCATACCTCGAGAACGACGACGTGGTGTACAGCGCCACGCAGATATTTGACGCCCTCTCTGACTCAACGCGCTTCCAGATCCTGGGGGTGCTCGTCTCGGGGGAGAAGAGCGTGTCTGACCTCCTGAAGGTCTGTCACGTCTCGCAGTCCGCCATCTCGCATCAGCTCAGACTCCTGCGCGATCGTGGCCTCGTGAGCGCCCGCCGCGACGGCCAGCGCATGTTCTATAGGCTTGCCGACGAGCACGTGGAGGAGCTTCTCCGCGTTGGACTGCAGCATGCCGCGGAGGACGTTCTCAACGAGGGTCAGTGATCCGCCTCGGCGCCTTGCGTCACCGGGTTGCCTGCAGCGTCGGGTCGCCGGGGCTTCCGCTGCGTGGCCTTGCTTTTGTGCATAGAACGTGAAAAAGGGATACGCCCGGCCCCGTGGTGTTTTGACATCTGCCGCTTGGGCGCGTAAAGTGCATCCTCGCGCGTTTATGCGTGAACGGTGATGTATGACAATCCGAGGAGGCGGTGCTGAGTCTCCTCTGATACATAGGTGCTCGCGCACCGCACACTCTGTTAGTTCGAATAAGGAGAACAGCTTTGCCTACCATTAACCAGCTCGTTCGTCAGGGCCGCGTCTCTCACAAGGCCAAGTCGAAGAACGCCGCACTCCAGCACAACCCCCAGAAGCGCGGGGTCTGCACCCGCGTCTTCACCACGACGCCGAAGAAGCCGAACTCGGCTCTCCGCAAGGTCGCCCGTGTCCGTCTTGTCAACGGCATCGAGGTCACCGCGTACATTCCCGGCGAGGGCCACAACCTCCAGGAGCACTCCATCGTCCTGGTCCGTGGCGGCCGTGTTCGCGACCTCCCCGGTGTTCGTTACAAGATCGTTCGCGGCGCCTACGACTGCGCAGCAGTTCAGGACCGCAAGCAGGGCCGCTCCCGCTATGGTGCGAAGCGCCCCAAGGAGTAGGTCCCATTTAGTCTGAAACTAGCTACGAGTTCTTAGGAGATACATCATGCCGCGTCGTGCAGCAGCAGTCCGTCGTGAGGTCATGCCGGACGCCGTTTACAATAACCGCCTCGTGACCCAGTTGATCAACAAGGTCCTTCTCGACGGCAAGAAGTCCGTCGCAGAGCGCATCGTCTACAGCGCCTTCGACATCGTCAAGGAGAAGACCGACGGCGATCCCCTGGCTACCTTCAAGAAGGCCATGGACAACGTTCGCCCGACCCTCGAGGTCAAACCGAAGCGCGTTGGCGGAGCCACCTATCAGGTGCCGATGGAGGTCAACTCCCGTCGTGCGACCACCCTTGCCATCCGCTGGATCGTCAATTTCAGCCGTGCCCGCAAGGAGAAGACCATGGCCGAGCGTCTCGCGAACGAGATCATGGACGCGGCCAATGGCGTCGGCGCTTCCGTGAAGCGTCGCGAGGACCTCTTCAAGATGGCGGAGGCCAACCGCGCCTTCTCCCACTACCGTTTCTAAGAGGATACCGAGGAGAAGAGACACATGGCTAAAGTTAAGTACAAGCTCGAGGACC
>JAGAWD010000482.1 GCA_017941585.1 Olsenella sp.
CACGTCTGCCTTGCCACCCTGCTTGATCAGGGGAATGATTGTGTCGAACTTGGTCGCGGGCAACCATTTCATCTGGAGCCCGAGCTTCTTCGCCACGGCGTTCATCATGTCGATCTCGAAGCCCTCGGGATCCGAGCTGCCGGCGGGAATCGATTCCAGCGGGGGATAGGCCATGTCGGAGACGCCGATCAGCATGCCCTCCTCTACGAGGATGTAGCCGCTTGCGTTCTTGGCGGTGCCGGCCGCGCCACCGGGGGCGCCTGCGCCGCACGCGGTGAGGCCCAGGCTCGTGACCCCCAATCCGCAGAGGGTGACGAAGTCTCGTCTCGAGATGAGCGTTCCGAGGGGGGTGTTGCTGTGCGGATGGGTGTTGCTGTGCGTGATGATAGCCATGCGGGCCTCCGTCCCTATTTGCTTTGCGGCCTCCTGTCGCCTTTTTCGCCCGGGGGTTGCTCCGTGCGTTGGCGAGTAGTTTCGCCTCCGGGCGGACGCTTAGGCTGGAGACGCGTAGCTTTGTAACAAAGTAGTTATAAACTATCCTCAAATTCGCAAAATAGTATGCAAAACAACGGTTTAATAAAGCATATAAATGAATAATATTAGGTTGATTCTGCATATTTCGAAAACCAATCGCGCGAGAAGCGAATCGCTCTGCCGGGGCTGCGCTGGCCATCGGCGTTCTGGGGAAACGAAGTTTCTGTCCCTGTCGCCTCATATTGTTTGGTGGGTAAATAGGCGAAGCGCAATGGATGATTGACGTCCGCGCCTTACTGTACGAATGCGCTTCGAGTTGCTGATGCGGATTACGTGTCCCAGGTGCAAAACTGTGTCGTGAGAACGAGGATGCTGGGGTTGGAGCGCAAAAGTGCCTCGAGCGAACGATTTGCCGAGGAGTCTCCCGACGCGCTTTTGCGCTCCGGGGCCGGCTGCGAGGAGCGCGCGGCGGTCTCTCACTGGGGCTCCCGGGGAATGAGCGACTGCAGGGAATCAGCGACCGCGAGGTCTGGCGCGTCCCGCTCGCCCATGCATGGTGCAAATGTGTAGGTCGGCCAATAGTATTTGTTTTTTCTCACTATGTGCAATACTTCACATGCTGTGAATTACTGCACACTATGTGAAAAATTGGAGGAACGCTACTGATGCGACCAGCATTGCGCGAGATGAGCGCGCCACCGAGCACCGACCGCCGTTGCGTGCGCACGCGTCAGGCGCTCCGCGACGCCCTCGCCGCAGAGATCGAGGCGACTGGCGACCTCTCCCAGGTCACGGTCACCGCGGTGAGCGATAGGGCGGGCGTCACGCGGCGCACGTTCTACTCGCACTTCAGGGACATTCCCGACCTCGTCGGGCAGATAGAGGACGAGACGGTGCGCGAGTCGCGCGAGCTCGTGGGCAGGATCGCGGCCACGCACCTGAATGACCTGGAGCAGTCAATATCGCGTTTTGAGCCCTGCCCCGGCGCGGAGGAGCTGCTCACCTACTTCAAGGACCGCGGCACCTACCTCTCCGCACTTCTCGGCGACGGGGGAGACCCTGCCTTCGCCGAGAAGCTCACGTGCATGGTGCGTGACGCCGTGCGCGACCGCGCCTCCGAGGGGCTCGTGCCGCTCGCCCAGGGCGCGTTCTTTGACTACTACCTAACCTTTGCCATCTCGGCCGAGGTGGGCGTTCTCGTTCGTTGGCTCACGAGCGGCATGCGAGAGAGCGTCGACGTCATGGCGCGCATCATGACGGCGCTCATGTTCGTGCGCCCGGGCGACCTCTACGGAAAGAAGATCGACTTCGACATCCCGGCACTCGGTGTCGCGGTGTTGGGAATGAAGGGAAGAATCGATGACTAACCACCCCGCATCCAACGCGACGCAGGCGAGCGTCGCCGCCGCGATCGAGCTCGAGCAGCACGATGCCGAGCTCAGGCCCAAGAACCGGATCGACCTCTCCCATGCTCACCTGCGCCTGGGCATCGACGTGGGCTCCACCACGGTCAAGCTCGCCGTCATCGACGACGCCGGCAACCTCGTCTACGCCAACTACGAGCGCCATCACACCGACGTCAAGGCCACGGCCCGCCAGGTCTTCGAGAAGGCCCGCCGCGTCCTCGGCGACGCTCCCATGCGCGTCTCCATCACCGGCTCGGGCGGCATGCTGCTCGCGCAGTGGCTCGACGTCGAGTTCGTGCAGGAGGTTATCGCCTCGAAGAACGCCGTAGAGGCCCTCATCCCCCAGACCGACTGCGCCATCGAGCTCGGCGGCGAGGATGCCAAGATCATCTACTTCGACAACGGCATCGAGCAGCGCATGAACGGCACCTGCGCGGGTGGCACCGGCGCCTTCATCGACCAGATGGCCTCCCTCATGGAGACGGACGCCTCCGGCCTGAACGAGCTCGCCAAGGGCGCCGAGCACATCTACCCGATCGCCTCGCGCTGCGGCGTCTTCGCAAAGTCCGACGTGCAGCCGCTCCTGAACGAGGGAGCCGCCCGCGCCGACGTGGCCGCCTCCATCTTCCAGGCGGTCGCCAACCAGACCATCTCGGGCCTCGCCTGCGGCCATCCCATCCGCGGCTACGTCGCCTTCCTCGGCGGCCCCCTGCAGTACCTCTCCGAGCTGCGCCACCGCTTCTACGAGACGCTGAACCTCGACGAGGAGCACCGCATCGTCCCCGAGAACGCCCACCTCTTCGTGGCCACGGGCGCGGCCCTTGCCGGCGAGTCCGACAAGTACGTGACCTTCTCCGAGGTCATTTCCGACCTCGACAACCTCGGCGACACCCAGGGCTCCGAGGTCGAGCGCCTCGATCCGCTCTTCGCGACCGAGGACGAGTACCGCACGTTCAAGGCCCGCCACGACAGGGAGGTCGTGGCCAAGGGGTCGCTCGACGACTACCACGGCCGCGTGTACATCGGCATCGACGCCGGCTCCACCACCATGAAGGCGGCCGTCGTGGGCGAGGACGGCGAGCTCCTCTACACCTGGTACGACAACAACAACGGGGACGTGCTCGGTACCGCCCGCACGATCATGAACGACATCTACGACCATCTGAACGACGACTGCGAGATCGGCCACGTCACCACGACGGGCTACGGCGAGGGCATCCTGATCGAGGCCCTCGGCGCCGACTCCGGCGAGATCGAGACGGTGGCCCACCTGCGCGGCGCCAAGGCGTTCGTGCCCGACGTCAACTTCATCCTCGACATCGGCGGACAGGACATGAAGTGCCTGCAGGTGAAGGGCGGCATCATCGAGCACATCTCGCTGAACGAGGCCTGCTCCTCTGGCTGCGGGTCGTTCATCGCCAACTTCGCCGACTCGATGGGGATGGACGTGTGCGAGTTCGCGGCCGCGGCCGTTGCCGGCAAGAGGCCCGTCGACCTCGGCAGCCGCTGCACCGTCTTCATGAACTCCCGCGTCAAGCAGGCCCAGAAGGAGGGTGCGACCATCGGCGACGTCGCCGCGGGCCTCTCCTACTCCGTCATCAAGAACGCGCTCTTCAAGGTCATCAAGCTGCGCGACTACGACGAGATCGGCAAGTACGTCGTGGTGCAGGGCGGCACCTTCATGAGCGACGCCACCCTGCGCGCCTTCGAGCTGCTCACGGGGCGCGAGGTCATCCGTCCCGACATCGCCGGCGTCATGGGCGCCTACGGCGCGGCGCTTCTCGCGCGTGACCGCGCGGGCGCGGCCGGCACCTCCGAGCTCCTCTCGCGAGACGAGATCAACAACCTCGAGGTCAAGCACACCAACGCCCACTGCGGACGCTGCTCCAACAACTGCCTGCTCACCATCAACTCCTTTGGCAACGGCCGTCGCTTCATCACGGGCAACCGCTGCGAGAAGGGCTCGGGCAAGCCCAAGAGCGAGCAGTCGCAGGCGCCGAACCTCTTCAAGTTCAAGAACAGGCTCCTGTTCGACCGCGAGAGCCTGTCGGCAGACGAGGCCCCGCGCGGCACGGTGGGCATCCCGCGCGCCCTCAACATGTACGAGAACTACCCCTTCTGGCACACGTTCTTCACCAAGCTGGGCTTCTCCGTCGTGCTCTCCGACCCCACGACCCGCAAGACCTACGAGGCGGGCACCGAGTCGATGCCGTCGGAGTCGGTGTGCTACCCGGCCAAGCTCAGCCACGGCCACATCATGAACCTCCTTTCGAAGGATCCCGACTTCATCTGGATGCCCTGCATCCGCTGGGAGCGCCAGGAGGACGACACCGCCGGCAACCACTACAATTGCCCGATTGTCATGAGCTACCCGCAGGCGCTGGGCCTCAACGTGGACGAGCTGGCCGACCCCACCGTCGAGTTCATCGACGCGTTCATCCCCTATGACAAGAAGAGCGAGCTCAAGCGCCGCCTGTACGAGCTCGTGCAGGTCAGGCGCAGGGCCGACGCCGAGAAGGGCAAGGGGCGCTTCCGCGGCGAGGACATCACCCGCGCCGAGGTCGACGAGGCCGTGAATGCCGCCTGGCAGGCCGACCTTGACTTCAAGGAGCAGATGCGCCGCAAGGGCGACGAGGTGCTCCAGTGGATCGAGGACACCGATTCCCACGGCATCGTGCTCGCTGGCCGCCCGTACCACAACGACGGCGAGATCAACCACGCCATCCCCGAGATGCTGCAGGGCTTTGGCTTTGCGGTGCTGACCGAGGACAGCGTCGCCCACAAGATGAGCCCCGAGCGTCCGATCCGCGTCGTCGACCAGTGGATGTACCACAGCCGCCTCTACCGCGCCACCCGCTTCGTCGCGACCCGAAACGACCTCGACCTCATCCAGCTGCAGTCCTTTGGCTGCGGGCTCGACGCCCTCACCACCGACCAGGTGCAGGAGATCCTCGAGGCATCCGGCAAGATCTACACCGTGCTCAAGATCGACGAGGTCTCCAACCTCGGTGCCGCCCGCATCCGCGTGCGCTCGCTGATGGCCGCCCTCAAGGAGGAGCGTGCGCAGCTCGAGCGCCAGACCGCTGCGGGCACGGCCGTCGAGGCGCAGCCGACGGGCGTGCACATGGCCGACGGCTCGCTCGAGAGGGCTCGCCGGACCGACCTCTCGCGTCGCCCGCCCGTCTACCGTGAGGCGAAGAGCGCCGCGTTCAAGAAGGTGCGCTACACGAAGGAGATGCAGCAGGCGGGCTACACAATCCTCGCGCCGCAGATGAGCCCCATCCACTTCGAGATCGTCGAGGCGCTTTTGCGCTCGGCCGGCTACAACCTGGTGCTCCTGCCCTCCGTCGATCACGCCGCCGTCGACACGGGCCTCAAGTACGTGAACAACGACATCTGCTACCCGTCCATCCTGGTCACGGGTCAGATCATGGAGGCGGTCCTCTCCGGCAAGTACGACCTCGACCGCACGGCCGTACTCATCTCGCAGACCGGCGGCGGCTGCCGCGCCACGAACTACATCGCGCTCATCCGCAAGGCCCTCAAGGACTCCGGTCACGAGAACGTGCCCGTCATCTCGCTCTCCGTCGCCTCCGGCCTCGACGAGGACAACCCCGGCTTCAACATCCTGCAGCCGGCCGTCATCAAGCGCGCGGTCTACGCGCTGCTCTACGGCGACCTGATCATGAAGTGCCTCTATCGCACGCGCCCCTACGAGGCGGAGCCGGGCTCGGCCGACCGCCTGTATGACTCGTTCATGAGTCGCGCCAAGACGCTCATCCCGCGCACCAACCGCAAGGCGTTCTACGAGCTGTGCAAGGACACCGTCATGCGCTTCGACGCGCTGCCCCTCGTGAACGATCGTAGCAAGCCGCGCGTGGGCGTCGTCGGCGAGATCCTCGTCAAGTTCCACCCGACGGCCAACAACCAGGTGGTCAAGGTCATCGAGGGTGAGGGCTGCGAGGCCGACGTCCCGGGGCTCGTCGACTTCTTCCTCTTCGGCACCTCCAACCAGATCAACATGAAGAAGGAGCTGGGCACCAAGGCCACGAGTCGCCTCACCCACGGCGCAGGCATCGCGCTGATCGAGGGCATGCGTGCCCCCATCAACAGGATGCTCGAGAAGTCCGAGCGCTTCGAGCCCTACGAGAGCATCTACGAACTGGGGGAGAAGGCCGAGAGGGTCCTCTCGCTCTGCAACACGATGGGCGAGGGCTGGCTGCTCACGGCCGAGATGATCGATCTCATCGAGAATGGCACGCCCAACATCGTGTGCTGCTCGCCGTTCGCGTGTTTGCCCAACCACGTGGTGGGCAAGTCCGTCATCAAGCGCCTGCGCCAGATGCACCCGGAGAGCAACATCGTGGCCGTCGACTACGACCCCGGCGCCTCCGAGGTAAACCAGCTCAACCGCATCAAGCTCATGATCTCGGTCGCGAAGGAGAACTACAAGAACGGCGGTGCCTTCAGGATCAAGAACCCCGCCGACCCCACCGAGAACGTGGTGGCGCCCTTCGTGGACGAGGCTGGATCGCTGCGCAACCGCGGCAAGCTCGACGACCACGTCGTGAGGGAGGGCACGCCCGTGGCCGGCGCGTACGCTGCCTATGGTGCGTCCGCCGACGGCACGTCCCTCGACGAGGACGGTGGCCGGACCTTCGGCCGCGGCGAGGGCAGGATTCACCTCTCCGCCGAGCAGCTCGAGCAGCTCGAGAAGGCCAAGCGCTCCGCCGGCGTGAAGTAGGCACGGCAGCCAACCTGCCGCAACGGCCGCGTGGGGCGACAGGGAGAAACACGCTTGCATGTCATTGGGGAGGACGGGGTTGCGCCCGTCCTCCTTTTGCGTTCGTTGAGGTCTTCTGGCGGTTGTGACATTGGCGCACAACTGCCCGGCGCTAAGCCGACTCGAGTGTGCTGCCGCCCTTCCGGCCGTAGTTCACTCGAGGCCATTTTGCGCTGACGACCGTTCACTCGGGGCATTTTTGCGATGCTGCCCTCCGGGCCACGGTTCACTCGACCGGGTTTTGCGCACCCTACCGTACGCTCAAGCCGCTTTTGCGACGGAGGCGCGATCTCGATCGCGCGAGTCAACAAGACGGCCAGTGTCGTATCATCTATGGCGCTGTGACCTGCGGATGCAACCGCGGGGCGCCTCTCAATTGCCAATAATGCAGCCGCAGGTTGGTGGAGCTTGGGGTCTCGCAACCGCACCATGGAAGCTGCAGACATTGATGCTTTGCGAGAAAGAGGGTATCGAAATGAGTTTCCGTGACAACCTCCAGCACCTGCGCGCCACGCGCGGCATGACCCAGGAGCAGCTCGCCATGATGGTGGGCGTCTCCCGCCAGTCCGTCACCAAGTGGGAGTCCGAGCGCGCCTACCCCGAGATGGACAAGCTCCTCAAGATCTGCCAGATCTTCAACTGCTCGCTCGACGAGCTTGTGCAGGGCGACCTCACGACCCGGGAGGCCGAGCCCGACAAGAACGTCCCCGTCGACGCCGGTGCCTCCGACTCCATCGGCTACGAGGAGCGTTTCAGAACGCGCGCCTGGCGCATGTCGATCGGCGTCATGTGCTTCGTCATCGGTGCGGGGTCGGTCTTCTCGCCGCGGGCCTGCTTGCCGGCGTCGTGGCGGACGGCTCCGTCCTCATCGCGGTGTTCGTCCTGCTCTTTGTGATCGCGGGCCTGGCCATCGTGCTGCCCGAGGCCAACCGTCACGTCCTCTTCATGAAGGAGCACCCTTTCGTGATTGACTTCTTTACGGCCGAAGACCGCGCCAAGTGGGTCTCCGCCTGCTCGCGCGGCCTCGTCATCGGCGTCGGACTCATCATCGCGGGCGTCATCGTGGTGCTGCTCTTCGGCAGCGCCGTGAACACCGATGCCGCCGGCGAGCTTCTCTGCGGAGTCATGATGATCATGATCGCCGTGGGCGTGGCCTTCTGCGTCCATGCGGGCATCCTCATGGACATGCTCGACGTGGAGAAGTACAACTACGATGCCATCTGTGAGCTCTCCGACTCCGAGGCGGCCGAGCTGCTCGACACCTTCGATGCCGAGAAACGCGAGCGCTACCTGCGCAACCGCCGCATCAACAGCCTCGTCGGCACGGCCTGCGGCATCATCATGCTCGTGGCCACCATCATCGGGCTGCTCCTGCTCTTCGTTGCCCGGGCGGACATGTTCTGGGTTCCCTGGCCCATCGGCGGCATCAGCTGC